>CAWUJC010000544.1:0-2667 GCA_963922355.1 uncultured bacterium
AGAGCACCCACCCGACGCCGAAGGAGATGAGCCCGGCCCAGAGCACATCGCTGGCGTAATGGGCCCCTCCGGCAATCCGCCCGATACCGAGCAGAACGCCAAAGAGGATCACCGCGCCGAGAATTCCGAAGGCGAGGGCGGGGCGCTGGCGCCGGTTCAGAAAATAGAACATGGCCAGGACGAAGCCGACTGAGCAGTGGCCGCAGGGGAAGCTTTTGCCCATGCCGTGCTCGCCCAGCACGAGGGGCGGCAGGTGTTGCTGCTGGCCGCCAAACTCGACGACGTTGCGTGGGCGCGGGCGACCCAGGTGGTCTTTCAGCACCGTGTTCACGATCAGGCCCGGGCCCAGGGCGATGGTGAGCAGAATGAACAGACCGTAAAGCCGGTAGAGCCGCCGGGCCGGTTTCAGGGAACCAATGATAATGGCGAGGACGGCTCCCACGGCCACGATCCCGATGAGGAGGGGCGCGGCACGGTAAAAGAAATCCCAGGGCTGCTCCTCGGCGATGGGCCAGGCGGTCTGGGCGTGGTCGGGGACGTAGTAGAGGCCGGCAATCTCCAGGTCCCAGTTCGTCAGGTGGAAGAGGAGCGTGCCGAGAATGGCCACCGGCACCCAGACGAGGAGGTCGGGCAGCCAGTAGCGCTGGTAGTCGCGCGGACTTTGCAGGGTGGGCGTGGGCTCCATGGCCCCTATCATCGCCGTAACTGTCGCTATCACAAGATGTTCTTCCCGGTTGCAATCTGGGGAAGGGCTGGCAAGGTGATGCCATGGATTCCCCGACCGCCTCACCCCCGGAGGCCAAGCCGGATAAGGCACCTGAAAAAGGCGAGAGCTGGATCGATAGCCCGTCTTTTCCGTTCGTGGCGCCCCTGCTGCTTTACATGCTCATGCTGATGCTGGAGAGCGACGAGGACGGCTCCAAGTATTACATGTACCCGGTCAAGGCGATCGTGGTCGGCGCGTTGATCGTTTGGGTTTGGAAGCGCCTGCCGAAGATCGAGATTAAGGCGTTCTGGCTTTCCTTCGCGGTCGGCGTGGTCGGCATTGTGCAGTGGATTGCACTGGAGCCCTACTTGGTTTGGGGGGAGGACAAATACGAAGGTGGCTACAATCCCTACTTGTACGCGGAGGAATATGGCTACGGCATGACGGTCGTGGTCGCCCTGCTCTTTATGCGCGTCTTTGGCGCCGCGGTGGTCGTGCCGATCGCCGAAGAAATCTTCTGGCGCGGGTTCCTCATGCGCTTCTTGATCAATCCCAATAAGGACAAGATCAAGCCGCCGAAGGATAAGCTCAACACCCTGGCTTGGCTGGATTACGACCTCGACCGCTTTACCTATGACCATTGGTCGAAGAATCCGCTGGGGCAATACCGGCCGGTCTCGTTTTGGTTCACCACCTGCGCTTTTTGCATGGTGCATGGACAGTATTGGACAGTGGCTTTCATCTACGGGGTTCTCGTCGGTTGGCTTTTCTGTAAGACGAAGAGCCTGGGCGATGCCATCTTCGCGCACGCGGTCTCGAATTTGATTTTGGGTCTCTACGTGATTTACACCGGCTACTATTGGTTCTGGTAGGAGCGTGGCGATGGGGGGGAGAGCCAGTCAGCTCATTGCCGTTCTCGGGCTTTTTGTCTGGTTACCGCTGACCTCATGCACGGGGCAGGAAGGCCAAGCAGATCAGGCAGGTCAAACTAGTCGGGCAACTCAGGTCAGCCAGCCGAGTGACGGACTCGACGTCATTACCTGGAACATCGAGTGGTTTCCGGGCGGTCATCCCAAAGCAGGGGAAACAGCTAAGAAGGCTCAAATGGCCGAAGCGCAGGCGGTGCTGAAACAGCTCCGGCCGGACATTTTTCTCTTCCAGGAAGTGCGGAGCGAAAAGGCGGCGCATCAGCTCTGCTCAGCGGTGCCGGGCTTGGATGTCAGCGTAGTGAGTCGGTTTCCTCAGCGCGATCCCAGTTGGCCGGAACAGAACGTGGGCATCGCCTCCACGTTGGAGCCGCTGGCGGCGTACTTCCGCGAATGGAAGAGGGGTGATCCCACCCCGCCGCGCGGCTTTGCCTTTGCCGCCTTTGAGTTGCCGGAGCGTATCCTGCTCGTCTACTCCGTCCATTTGAAATCCAACGGCGGAGATCGCAGCGGACGGCGGCGCAGCAACATTGCTAAGCGGGAGGAATCCACGCGCCAGCTCCTGGCCCACATCGACGACACGCGACGACAGTACGAAAAGCAGCAGGACAAGCCGGTCGGCGTCATCATCGGTGGAGACTGGAACACCTCGTTGGATGATGGTCGCTTTAAGAAAGAGCAGACGATTCGCCGGCTTCGCACCCAGGGTTTTCATTGGGCTTACCAAGACGTGCCGGAGCACGAGCGCTGGTCGCTGCCTTCCCGGCCGGGGAGTAAGCATCCGCCCGCCACGTTTGATCACTTTTTAGTCTGGGGGTTGGGCGAGCCATCCGCCCGGGTGGTGAAGGTGCGCGGCGCGGTTAGCGATCACTTGCCGGTGCGGATGCGGTTGCCGGAACCAATGAACTAGAAGCTGTCTCCAAATCTCCGCGGCCAAAATACCCTGGCCTCAAAGAGGTTGTGGCATTTTTGCGCGGTGGCGTTGTCGTTCGTCAGTCACAGGTATAGTTGATACTTGCTCCTTCCTTACTTCTA
>CAWUJC010000545.1:0-2665 GCA_963922355.1 uncultured bacterium
CGTATCCAGGCTGGACTGGACGGCCTGCTCCAGCAGCGCGAGTTTGCCGCCATAGGTTTTGCGCAGGTTCTCTGAGGTAAAGACTTCCTTTACCGGACCACGCGTCACCAACCGCATATTGAGCATGGCCACTTGGTCAAAGTAATCGGGGATCGTTTGCAGATCATGATGCACGCAGATGACGGTTTTGCCCTGACTGCGAAGCTCTCGCAGAATGGTCACAATCGCGCGTTCGGTGGCGGCATCAACGCTAGCAAAGGGCTCGTCCATCAAGAAGAGCTTGGCGCTTTGGACCAACGCACGAGCGAGAAAGACGCGTTGTTGCTGCCCACCGGAGAGCTGGCTGATCTGCCGTTGGGCGTAGTCCGCCAAGCCAACGTGATCGAGCGCTTCGAGCGCTAGTTTCTTGTGTCGGCGGCGTACCGGCAGGCACCAGCCAATGCTGCGGTAGAGCCCCATCGCCACCACATCCAAGGCGCTGACCGGGAAGTCCCAGTCCACGCTTTCGCGCTGCGGAACGTAGGCCACCATGTGCCGAACCTTCCGGTACGGTTGACCGAAAAAGAGCACACGCCCCGAGGCCCGCGGCGTTAGTTCCAGACAGGCTTTCAGGAAGGTACTTTTGCCCGCACCGTTCGGCCCGACAATGGCCAACGTATTGCCGGACGGACAATCGAAGTCGACGTCCCAAACCACCACCTTGCGCTGATACGCCACATTCAACCCGCGCACCCAGAGGGGGCTATCCTCCGGCTTCAACTCCGCCGAGGTGCTCTTCCCGCTCGGAGAGGTTGAGGTGGTGGCGATTTTCAGCGCATCCATGATCGTGGGGTTATTCGCTCAGCTTGCCGTCCTTGCCGGCTTCCGGAGCTTCACCACCCAAGGCGCGAGCCACGGTGGTCAGGTTATGGTCCATCATGCCGAGGTAAGTCCCGGTGTAGGTGCCGGTCTCGCCCATCGCGTCGGAGAAAAGCTCGCCGCCGATAACCACCTCATGCCCCCGAGCTTGGGCGCCTTCCATGATCGCGCGGACGTTTTTGTCCGAGACACTGGTCTCGACGAAAATGGCGGGAATCTGTTTTTCCACAATCAGGTCCACCAGCTTGTTGATGTCTTGCACACCGGCTTCCGACTCGGTCGACAAGCCCTGCACGCCAACCACGTCGATACCGTAGGCGCGGCCAAAGTAACTGAAGGCGTCATGCGCGGTGATCAGGTAGCGCTGGTTCTCTGGAATCGAAGCCGTAACGGATTTACCATAAGCGTTCAGGTCCGCCATCTCCTGCTTGTAGGCGGCCGCGTTTGCGGCGTAGGTCTCGGCGTTATCCGGGTCCATTTCGGAAAGCGCGTTGGCGACGGCATCGACCGTCTTGGTCCAGGCATCCACATCCATCCAGACGTGCGGGTCGGACTCCATGCCACCCTCATACTCGTCGTTTTCTTCCTGAATCACGTAGGAAGGGTCAATCAGCTCCGTCACCGCGTAGACCGGTGTCCCCTTGGCTTTCAGCGTCTTGAACGCGTCGGTCATCCGGCCTTCCAAATGCAGGCCCACGTAGAAGACGGCGTCGGAATCATTGAGCTTAATCACGTCTTCACGAGTCGGCTTGTAGAGGTGCGGGTCCACGCCTTCGCCCATCAAGCTTTCGACTTCGACGAAATCACCGCCCACGTTGGCCACGACGTCACGGACCATGCCAACCGTGGCGATGGCCTGGATCTTCTCACTCTTTCCCGAGGCGGCAGGAGCGGCATCGGTGGCGGCCTGAGCCGGCTCTTCTGGAGCCTGGCTGCAAGCGCCGAGGAAGCCGAGCAGCGCGACGGCCAGGAATGGCCACCACGAAGTCGGTTTACGCATCAATGGGTTCTTTTTAAATTTTGTCTTAGCGGTATTCATACTTGATCTGTCTCTCATTTATAATTTTGGGTTATCAAAATCTCTGAGACGATGCAAGTCTGGGATTTTTACAATTAGGTGACGAAAGTTGGGCACCCAGCGACGACCAACGTCGTTAAGTAATTGGAGGCACAACGATTCGAAAAAAAGGCTAGCCGTGTTCGACTTCAATCTTCGCCGCCATCGCCAACGCCAACGGAAGACTGTCCTGCGCGTCTGTTTTGAGCGAGAGGATTCCGGTCATCTCATTGCGCTCGACGACGAAAATCCGCTGCCCTGGGCTCAACCCATTCTGTTCGATGAAGCTGAGGAAGGCTTCGTCCCCGTGGCTGACTCGCCCTACCAGGTAATCCCCTCCGGCCGCGCAGTCACTGAGCGGTTGGAGCTGGCGCTCGACCACCTCGCCGCTCGAGTCGGGGATGGGATCGCCATGTAAGTCCACCTTGGGGTGCTCGAGCATTTCTTCCATTCGTGCGACCAGCTTCTCAGAAACCACGTGCTCAAGCTCTTCCGCCTCGTCGTGCACGTCTGCCCAGTCGATCGACATGACCTTGACCAAAAAAAGTTCTACCATCCGGTGTCGGCGGAGTATGCGCAGGGCGAGCTTGCGGCCGTTATCCGTCAGGCGCACACCGTTCCAGGGCTCGTGATGAGCCAGTCCGGCCTCGGCCAAGGTCCGCACCATGGTGGTGGCAGTCCCCGGAACGACGCCCAGAACCTTGGCCACCTCCCCCCCGGGCACAAGCCCCTCTTTATCCTCCCGCGGCG
>CAWUJC010000546.1:0-2662 GCA_963922355.1 uncultured bacterium
TTGCTGTGGCGCCCTCCGCGCTGGAGGCCAAGGAAGAAGCGAAGCTGATGGGCTTTCTGGCACAGGCGACTTCCGGGGAGTTGGTGTTTTTTCAGGAGTCTGTCGAGGGAGCTTCTTTGGAGCAGTTGACCATCTTGCGACAAGAGCGTTTTGATCGACCCGGCGTGGAATTGTTGCGCGAGGGCCTATCCGCTTCCTTCTTTTTGAACAAGCTGGGGGTCAAGGCCTTTTGCTTCGACCCCCGGCACGGGATTCTGTTGGAAGATGCGCAAGGAAACCGGCTGTTTACCAAAATCTGTTTTTCCTGTGGCAATCTACAGATTGGCGATGGGCCGATCTCGGAGCTACCGCCTACTTGGTACTATTTTCTCCGCGACGAGTTCCTGGAGGCAGGCTTTCCGTTGAAGTAAGAACCATTGCGGATCGCCGTGCAGCGCTTAGGCTAAGGTTATGTGGAAATGGGGCCTAACATCCGCGTTAGCGATTGCCTTTCTGGTTGGCTGCCAGGAATCCCAGTTCTTTGATGGTGACCCCTACCTCTCTGCTGAGGATCGTACTCGTGTTTTGGAAGTTCTAGACCAAGCCAAAGCCGGTGAGTTGATTTCATATCCGCGACCGAAAGAGTCGAATCTGAAGAGCCTGGATGATGTACAGATCACTCAACGGGTGAAGATTGGCCAGAGTGAGATTGAGGCAATTCGAGAGGCATTTGCCACGCCCCATATCACGAATACCTACAGGACCATCAATTGTTTTCAACCCAGGCACGCGGTGGTCCTTGAAGTGGGAAAACAAGAGCCCGCTATCTTTTGGATCTGCCTCTCTTGTGAAAATTATCAACTTCAAGAGATCGGATATCATATGTTCTCACCTCCAGCATATAAGTTGATAAAAAATGTCTTCCTGGAAGCCGGCTTTCCGTTGAAGCCGAAGGATGAGACATAAGTCACGCCACGACGTTAATTGTAGTATTGCCGACGGAGCGATGGCAGGGCAGATTTAGCGTTCCCCGAGGGTTTACGTTTTATGAAGAAGCCGAAGCGATTTGCTGTGATCAACTTCAAGGGCGGCGTCGGCAAGACCGCCATGTCGGTCAACCTGAGTGCGAGTCTGGCCTATTATCACGGCAAGCGGGTGCTGGTGGTGGACCTCGACCCGCAGTCCAACGCCAGCCTCTGGCTGATGCAGCCTGAGCATTGGCGCGAGCACACGGCGGGCGGCTTATGCAGTACCTATCAGATTTTCCAGGATCACCTCAAGGGCACCAAGCGCTTCGATTTCGAAAAAGCGGTCATCTCTGGCGCGCCGATTCGCGATGGCGCGTCGCTGCTGCCCAACTTGGATTTGCTCCCCGCTGCGGTCGAGTTGCTCAAGGTCGAGGACCGCATCCACACCAACAAGTACGTCCAATTCTACAAGTTTGTCTTCCGGTCGCTTCAGCCCTACTTCGATGAGTATGACTACGTCTTCTTCGACTGCCCGCCGAACGTCTACTCGGTCACGCAGAACGCGCTCTTCGCTGCCGATGCCTGCCTCGTCCCCTACGTGCCGGATTATCTCTCCCTCTCCGGCTTCAAGATTTTCGTCGAACAGGTGGAGGCGTTCTACAACCGTGTGAGCGGTGCGATGACCAATCGTTCGCGCCCGGGAGTTGCGGCGCTGGCGGTGAGTCATTACCAGCTCAACATCAATAACTTTACCCGTTCGATCCACGAACTGGAGTTGCAGCTCCAGCAACTTAAGGACAAGAAGCTCGTTTCCGCCAAAACCAAAATCCTGGAGCCCTACGTCCGGCGCAGCGCCTCCGTTTCGGAGTCGACCAACGCACACGTCCCGGCCTGCCTCAACGACGCGAACAGCATCGGTACCTATGATTACTACGAACTGAGTCGCGCCTTCCTACAGCACTTGGAGTCCTTCAAATGAACCCGCCAGCACTCGCCGCCCGCCTGCACGAACTCGCTCAACAGCTCGAGAAACAGAGCTCTCGCCTCCAGGGCGTCGCGTTGGGCAAATCCGTCAACACACTGCACAAGCAGCTCGACTCTTTTGAGAAGAAATTGCAGGCCGCGGTGGGAGGCCACGGCCCCGGCGTGCAGGAACTTGGGCTTCTGCTCAAGGCCAACGCGAAGCTCCTCACGCTGTCGGCGCTCCGGGCGATCGCCAAAGACGTGTTTGGCGCTGACGCGCCGAAAGCAGCCAAAGCGCCGCTGTTGAAGAAAGCTATTCTGCAAGAAGCGGCTCGGCGCCACCGGGGAGAGGTAGCGGTCAAGGTCGTGCGCGCCTTCTTGGAAAAAGCGAACACGCCGAAGACCTCTCTGCCGAAGGAGGAAGCCGCCTTATTGCGCGAGTTTCTTCGCCTCGGCGGCCTCGATGACGAGGCCTTTAAACGGGAGATGTCCGGCCGCTGGAAGAAGGTGAGTGATCTGAAGCGTTTGGCCAAAGCCAATAAACTTCCGGGAGCGAAGTCCCTGGCCAAGGCCGATCTAATCCGTGAAATAAAAAAGGTGAGCCGTCGGGCCCATGCTAACGTCGCTGATTAATGCTTGGTTCGTTTACCAAACAGCCGATGGTCGTTGTCTCGATCTGGCTCCTTTAAACAGGCGACCTAATTGACCCGCTTGCCGCGCCAGTAGCGGACGGGCTCGCCACCTGGAGGCGG
>CAWUJC010000547.1:0-2660 GCA_963922355.1 uncultured bacterium
CCAAAGATCAATCCGATGAAGCAAAGAGGCAGGAGGAGTTTTTTCATGGTGAGTTGAGGAGTTAGCTTTAGATTTATGTTATACTTTAGTTGTAAAGTTACGTAAATAAAACGTAGCGGTCAAGACTGTTTTTTACTTCCCTCAGGAATGTGGGCTTCTTCGGGTGCGCTTAACGGGATACCCCCCCCTAACGCAGCGTATTGAGGTAGCCTTGCAGAGAATTCAATCGGATAACTTCCCCGCTTAACCGGGACTTTTCTGCAGCAAAACCGATGGTGTGTGCCTCGATCGAGGAATGGATTCCGGAGCGCATCTCACGTGCTGGCTTCCGGAACTCTTGGTCCATTGCTTCGACCAAGCCCGTATCTGCGCCCATGTGGCTATCATACCCACCCGCCTGATAGGTGATCTGATGCGCAAAGCGTTCGCCGGTATGGTGCATGGTGACCACCATGTCCGAGCCGCTTTGCTCCTTCGTGGCCTCTCCACCGCGCAACACGCCCTTGGTGCCGTTGATGACGATGTTCCGGCCCGTATCAAAGGCTGTCATGGTAAAGGTGGCCGTGAGCCCGCCGTCGAACTCCAGAGCGATGACTTGATGATCAACCGCATCATTCTCACAGCGATAAACGCATCTGCCATAGTTCGTCTCGTTCAGCCATTGCTTGACCTCATGGTCAGGCGATTCCGCGCCACCATCCTTCACAAACAACCAGGAGCGGTGGCGATCCATATAATGCCTCGCGTTATAAGCGCACGTCTCTTCCACCGGACAACCCTCCAAGCAATACTCCGGCGCTCCAACGGGTGCCGACGCTTTGGTAAAGTGCGTCAAGCGCCCAAAGGAGCTAACCCGCTCGCAAGGCCGATCGGCCAGCCAACTCAGGATGTCCGTATCGTGGCAGCATTTCGCGATCAACATGGGCGTAGCCTCTGCTGTCTTCGCCCAAGACCCACGCACATAGCTATGGGCTTGATGCCAGGGCTCGACTCCCTCCCGGGCATCAATCGTCATGATCTCGCCCAGCTGGCCACTCGCCACGATTTTCTTCACCTCGACAAAAAAGGGCGAATACCTCAAGACATGGCAGACGAGGATCTTTCGCCCGAGGCGCTCAGACTTCTCCAAGAGCGCCCGAATGCCCGGGAGGTCCGTCGAGACCGGTTTCTCCAGCAAGATGTCATAGCCCAGGTCCAGGGCTCGGCTGGCCGGTGTTAGGTGATAGGCATCTTGCGTGCCGATGATGCAGACATCGGCCATCTTGGGCTGGGCGAAAAACTCCTCATCACTCTCAAATCCGCGGAAGTGAGGGTTGCCGGAAATTTCTCGTAGTTTCTCAACCCGAGTCGAGCGAGGATCGGCTCCCGCCACAACACGATAGCGTTCCGGGTGGGCGGCAGCCAGTCCGCAATAAGTCTGGCTACGCGCACCACAACCCACCGCAGCAAGCGTGAGAGGCGACGTGAACGACGCCCGTGGAAGCTGTTTCATAAGCGATGATCAATCGTTGGGATCGATGGTCCAATAGCCGCCAGGTTTCGTCAATTTCCCCGTCCCAATGGTTTCTTCTTGCTTGAGATACTCCACGTGGCCATCGACGAAAAGGTAATTAAAGCCCCCCGTCCGACTCAGCTCCGCCTGGTTACGGACCTGTTGTTCCGGACTCGCCACGGCCGAAGCTCCGGTTCGTCCGACAAAATTATCTTCAATTCCCGGGTTTTCGACGAGGAGCAGCGTTTGGGCGGGAGCGGGTATGGCAGCCAAACGAGTTGGGGGGACCAAAGGTGCCGTCCACACAGCAATGCCAACATGCCCGATACCATGCGGCATGGCATAACCTCTCTTGACTCGCCCATCATCATTGAGAATGGATTCGTCCTTGGGATGACTGAAAAGTGACTCCTTCGACTTAATCGTCGGATAATACCCGTTCTGATTCGTCCTCGGGTTAAAGGTATCGTTCGGAAACAGATAGGGCAGAAGGAAGGAGTCCCAACTCCCTAATTTACTCCATTTGCCTTGGTCATCTTGCACCTGCGTCGCGGCCCAGGGGAGCGAGCCACCGTTATCCGACGCGTACATCTGCATGGCACTTCCCAGCACCTTCAAGTTACTCGCCGACCTCGAATTCCCTGACGAATCGATCGCCGTACTGAGCGCCGGCAAAGCCAACACGAGGAGAAGAGCAATGACCGAAACCACCACGAGAAGCTCAACCAAAGTGAAACCACCGCGACAAATGACTCGACGACCGGCCAGAGGAGGATGGAGGTGGGTGCTCATCGTGAGCCTGAGGTTAATCAAGACTTCCCGGCAGAAGACTCGGACGAAGAATGACTTTCTCGGACGGCGAGTTGGGATTATCCAAACGCCAAAGGAGTTGATCAACGGCGCGCCGCCCAAGTTCATTGGTGTGGAGATTCACCGAAGCTGGACGGGGATGCAGCAACTTCAAGTAGGTGTTCTCCCCGTTACAAGAAATGATGTGGATGTCCTGACCTGGCGTGATTTTTTGCGACAACAGGAGGGGCTGCAACGCAAAGGCAATCTGGTCCGCGAAAAGAAAGAGACCTTCCGGTTCGTACTTTTGCACTTGGCCCCAGAGCTGGGCCAGGGCCTCGTGGTTCAAGACTTGATCACTGCCATAGAGTTGCAAATC
>CAWUJC010000548.1:0-2655 GCA_963922355.1 uncultured bacterium
TTAGCCTACAGCCTTCAGTTATGGCCCATCCTGAAGCCAGCGCCCCTCCTCATCCCTTACTCGACTTTCGCCCCACCTCCCGGCGCAAGATCTTGCTGGCCTTCCCGCGCTACACGCCGTCCTTCGGCACCTTCAACCATGCCTACGACATCATGAGCGTGAAGGCCTTCATGCCGCCGCAAGGCATTTTGCTCATCGCTTCGCTTCTGCCCAAGGAATGGGAGTACCGCTTCATCGACGAAAACATCCAGCCCATCCGAGACGAAGACATCGCCTGGGCCGATGTGGTCTTCACTTCGGGCATGCACATCCAACGGGCCCGGATTGACGAGATCACCGCGCGCGCCCACGCCGCGGGCAAAGTCGTTGCCCTCGGCGGGCCGTCTGTTTCTGCTGCGCCGGAGTACTATCCTCAGATCGACCTTCTCCACTCCGGAGAAGCCGGCGATGGCACCATCCGCCTGTTTGAACACCTCGACCGCACAATTGCGCGCCCTAAAGAACAGCTGACCTTCCGTACCATCGAGCGCCTGCCGATGACGCAGTTCCCCTCGCCCGCCTATCAAGAAATCAACGTGATGACTTACCTACTGGGCAGCGTGCAGTTCTCCAGCGGTTGCCCGTTTACTTGCGAGTTCTGTGACATCCCGGCGCTCTACGGACGCAACCCACGGCTGAAGGCCCCCGATCAGATCATCGCGGAACTCGACCGCATGGCCGACGGCGGGCTGATGTCCTGCTACTTCGTGGATGACAACTTTGTCGGCAACCCCAATGCAACCAAGGAGCTGCTGCCCAAGCTCATCAAATGGCAGGAAAAGCGCGACTACCAGATGCGTCTCTCCTGCGAAGCGACGCTCAACATGGTGAAGTATCCGGACATCCTTTCGATGATGCAGGAGGCCGGCTTCGTTAATTGCTTTATGGGCATCGAGACGCCTGAGCCGACCGCGCTCAAGGCAATGAAAAAGGTGCAGAACCTCCGGTCGCCCATTCTGGACGCCGTCGCCACGATGAATTCTTACGGCATGGAGGTGGCC
This sequence comes from uncultured bacterium, assembly GCA_963922355.1. GTDB lineage: Bacteria > Verrucomicrobiota > Verrucomicrobiia > Methylacidiphilales > UBA1321 > CAWUJC01. Next base: position 1,041 of record CAWUJC010000548.1, read on the forward strand.
AGCGGGATCATCATGGGCCTCGACACCGACACGCCGGAAACGCCCCAAGCCATCATCGACTTTGCGAAGGAATCCAACATCCCGATCATGACGGTGAACATCCTCTATGCGTTGCCGCACACCGCGCTCTTCGAGCGCTTGCAAAAAGCCGGGCGCATCCTTTCGCCGGAGCAAGCCGCCGGGCGCGATTCCAACATCGAATTCCTCCAGCCCTACGAGGACGTGGTCGCTGGTTGGCGGCGGGTGATCGAGAACATTTACGATCCCGCCAACCTCTATTCCCGCTACCAGTACAACATCGAGAACACCTACTGCCACCAGGTGAAGCCGAAGAATCCCGCCGCCCAAGCCACGCCGCAAAACCTCAAGCGCGCCTTCACAATCGCAAAGAATTTACTCTGGCACGCTGGGATCAAGGGCGACTACAAAAAGCATTTCTGGAAAATGGCGATTGAACAAGGCCGCCGCGGCAACATTGAGCTGATCTTCCAAGTCGGGATGGTGGGCCACCACCTCATTAGCTACGGCCGCGAAGTGGTCGCCGACCGGCTCCAGGCCTCGAACTACAGTCCGCGCGATGTCGAGCAAGCCAAAGCAGCGGCTCCGGAACGCGAATCTATCGCGGCCTAGCAGCAGGGATTGGCTACAAGGAGATGGAGGGCGACTGCTTGCAGTCGCCACCCGTCGTTGAGGACAACGACGGCTACCAAAAACGCGTTATTTATGCTGCGTGGAGGGTACGCATGACCGAAACGACGACACCTTGGCTGGAGAGCGCTTCGATCGGCTGAAGGTCCGGGTACTCCGGGTTCTCAGCCTTGAGGAAATAACGGGTGCCGTCGCGGACGAGACGCTTGAGCGTGTTCTCCCCGTCGATTAAGGCGGCCACGATGTCGTTTTCCTTCGCTTCGCGTTGTTCCAGGACGACGACGTCGCCATCCAGGATGCCCGCGTTGACCATGCTATTGCCGCGCACGCGAACCGCGTAGGCCTTGTTTGGATTGCGAATCCCCAAAGTGCTGGGGACAAACTTGATCTGGTCCGGCGCTTCGCCGCCTTCGTAGAGATCGCCAAAACCGGCCGGAATCGAATCAAAAAGCGGAATCTGCATCGACGTGGTGGCGTTGCGGACCGTGTTGCCGGAATCGTCCAACAACTGAATGCCCCGGCTGTGGGCCTGGCGGATGATTTTCTTGGCTTCTTCCAGCTTCTCCAGGATGTAGGAGACGGCGCGCGGGCTTTTGAAGCCGCAATGCTGCTGGATTTCGCGAACCGTCGGCGGGCGGTTATTTTCCTCGGTGTAAGAACCGATAAAATTCAACACCAACTGGCGGGAATCACTCCCCCGGCTGCCTCGCCGGCGCCCCCGGGTTTTGCGGGTGGTGGAACTGGGGACTCGAACAGATTTGGAAGTTGGATTCGCACTCATAGCGGGTGATATAGGTGTATAAAAACCTGAATGCGGTGTCAAGCATCGGCGCAAAAAAAGTTGTCAGGCTGGTCGCTTTCTTGCTTTGGTGAGCGGCATGTTGACCGTTTTGCCTTGGAACCGCCGCGTGGAGGCTCGCCGCTAATGGCCGCCTCGCCCACGCCACGACGGGAAGGCTGGGGCACT
>CAWUJC010000549.1:0-2650 GCA_963922355.1 uncultured bacterium
TTCAACGGGCTCGCCGTGGAAGGGGACCGCTTGCTGGAGGCCGAGGTCGAGTTCTTCCAAGAGCTTCAGGTCGGCTTGCGCTTCCGGGTTGGACGTGGTGAGAAGTTTCTCGCCGTAGAAGATCGAGTTGGCCCCAGCAAAGAAACACATGGCTTGCGCTTCACGGCTGAGGGTTTCGCGACCGGCGGAGAGGCGGACCTTGGCTTTCGGGAATAGGATGCGAGTGGTGGCAATCAGGCGGACCAGCTCAAAGACTTCCACCGGTTTGCTCTTCTCTTCCATCGGGGTGCCAGCAATCGGGACCAGTAGATTGATCGGGATGCTTTCCGGCTCGGGATCAAAGGTGGTCAGCACCTGCAGCATGCGCAGGCGGTCGGCTTCGCTTTCCCCCATGCCCAAAATGCCGCCGCAGCAGACGGACATGCCAGCATCCTGCGCGTGGTGGATTGTCTTGAGGCGGTCGTCAAAGGTGTGGGTGGAGACGACCTCGTCGTAGTACTCCGGGCTGGTGTCGATGTTGTGATTGTAGGCCGTGACGCCGGCAGCGCGGAGTTGGCGGGCCGCTTCTTCGGAGAGTTCGCCGAGGGTGACGCAGACTTCCAGGTCGAGCTGGCTAACCTCGCGCACGGTTTCCAACACTTGCTGGAACTTCGGATCGGTTTCGCGGACACCCTTCCAGGCGGCGCCCATGCAGAAACGCGTTGAGCCGTTGGCTTTGGCTCGCTTTGCGGCCTCGACCACGATGTTTTTCGGCATCAGCAACTCGCGCTTCAGGCCGGTGTCGTGGTGCGCGCTCTGGGCGCAGTACCCGCAGTCTTCGCTGCAACCACCGGTCTTGATGCTCAGCAGTGTGCAAAGCTGGACCTCGTGCTCGGGCCAATTTTCGCGGAAGGCCTGGCGGCCCTCGCTGATCAAATCAAAGAAGCGCTTCCGGTAGATGGACTGAATTTTCTCCAAGGGGACTTTGGCCATGGGTCCAAAGCATGGGGATTTTGGCGGAAATCGTCAACTCTCCGCTGTGGGTGGTTGACGAATGCCGATGGCCGAAATTTTGGGTGATCGCCCAGCAAGCAGAGGGCGGAGCTTCTGCTCCGCCGTCTACTTCAGACCGCCTAATTTGAGGAGCACGTCGCGCTCTTTGGCCGTGACCGGCATGACGGAAAGGCGGGAGTTTTTGGCCAGGACCATGTCCTTGAGCACGGGGTGGGCTTTGATCTCGGCCAGGCCGATAGGGTTGGGGAAGGCTTTCTCGGCCTTCAATTCGACGCAGGACCAATCACCTTCCTGGGCGGTCGGATCAGGGAAAAATTCTTGGCTCACCGTGGCGGTGCCGACCACTTCTTTGCCGTCGTTGCTGTGGTAGTAGAAGACGAAATCACCCTTCTTCATCGCCCGCATATTGTTGCGAGCCTGAAAGTTGCGGACGCCGGTCCAGTCGGTTTTTTTCTCCTCCTGGAACTGGGAGTAGGGGTAGCCCTTGGGGCCGGTGGGTTCCTGTTTAACGAGCCAGGTCTTTTTCATGCCATGCAAAAGGAAGGCAAATTAGCGCCGGCGACCACGGCCACCACCGCCACCACGACGACGGGGGCCGGGAGGGCCACCACCAGGGCGGCGCGGGTCGAGGCGGTACACGATGCGGGCTTTTTCCAAATCGTGCGGCGACATCTGCAGTTTCACCATGTCGCCCGGGGTCAGGCGGATGAAGCGCTTGCGCATCTTGCCGGAAATATGGGCGAGGACCTCATGGCCGTTTTCGAGCTCAACCCGGAACATAGTGTTGGGCAGCACGGTAACAATTTTACCTTCGAGTTCGATCGTTTCGCCAGAGCTCATAATTTCGTGAGCCCGCTAGCATCTACGTTTCGCCAGGAATGTCAAACAAGTAAGCGGGGCGAGTAGAAAACAGTCACACGGCTAGCTTTACTTGAGGCCTCGAGAGGAAGCGATCGTGCGGCGAAGACCGAACAAGATTTTGCCTAAGCTAATACAGACAATCCCGAGAACCAGGAGTAAGAAGCTACCAGCTCCGAGTCGCATGAGATAGACGCTGGCAAGAGGCTTCCATTCCCAGGTTAAAATGGCGCCCAATAATCCGACGAGCGTGATCATCGCCAAGAGCGCGATCAATCTATCGCAAATCTTGGCGAGTTTCATGTTTCATGCAGAGGCTCGCTTATTTCGCCGCCGCGTCGTTCTTGGCCAGGGCGCTTTCACTGCCGAGGAAGGACGCGTAGTCCGCCATGATTTTCAGTGCTTCGAGGAGTTGGGCGTCCGGCTTCGGGTCCGCCTTTTCATCGTCCTGGATTTCCAGCTTGGCGAGTTTCTTGTCCTCTTCGCTTTCCACCTTCACGCCGGCCACTTCGATGAGTTTCATCGCTTCGCCTTGGTCGATCATTTCGATCGTCAGTTCGTAGACATTGGTCTTGGGCTTGGCGCGAGCGGTCCGCTCTTCCTTCCGCTTGTCTTTGCGGGCCTTACGGTCGGCTTTTTCGGAAAGGCGGGTCTCTTCCTTGAGCGAGATGGTCTTGTCCTCAATCTTACGCTTCATTTCTTCGATGTCTTCGAAGACGTAAGCGAACTCCGGGTCTTCCGCCACGCGCTGGGCGGAGGACTTGCGCAACTCGGCCAGGTGCGGCTGCACAAGGTTATA
>CAWUJC010000550.1:0-2649 GCA_963922355.1 uncultured bacterium
ATGCCCTGGCCAAGCTGGATGGCGAAACCCTCCGCGCCGACCGCTACGACAAGTTCCGCGCTTACGGCGCTTTCGCCGAGCAGGCCGAGCAAGCCGAACAGACTGACGCAGCCGAAGCCCCGGCCAGCGCTTAACCTCGCCCCGCTTGCATGTCGATTCTCTGGCATCGCTTTGGCCAGACGGTGAGCTGGAGTTTCCTCCGCGCGACCTCGGCCCTCCACGCCAGCTACACGGAGCCGCTACCCAAGTCAGGCCCGCTCCTCCTTTTGGCCAACCACATCAGCCACTTTGATCCGCCCGCGCTTTCCGCCACCACTCGCCTGGTCATCAATTACATGACCGACAAGAAGATGCTGGAGGCCCCTTACTTCGGCGCGGCCTTGCGCGGACTGGAGACCTTTCCCGTCGACCGTGAGAAAACCGACCGCCAGGCGGTGAAGACGGCGCTGGCTCGGCTCAAGGCCGGCAAAGTCGTGGGCGTTTTCCCGGAAGGCGGCATCCGCGACGGGGAGCATTCGGTTCTCGGCGGAGCCAAGATGCCGGACGGCGGACCGGCGCTTTGGGCCATGGCGCGCTGCCCGGTAGTGGTCGCCTGCATCGTGGGCACGGATCAACTCTACGTGAAAGCCAACTACACAAAACGGCCACGCACCTTTGTCCGCTATGGCCCAGTCCTCCCCGCCCCAGAACGTGGCGCCGACCGCGATGCCCTCGGCCAACTTCTCGCAGAGGAACTCCATCGCCTTTACCGAGAAATCGACGAGCTCTACCAGCTCCAAGACGAGGAACGCCCGATGAGCGCCGAACAACGCTGGACGGCAAAGCGCTAAGGCTAAAATATTATGTTAGAGATTGTATAGACGCGCTCATTCTTAAGGTCGATGACATACATCTCTATATTAAGAACATCTGCATCATCGTATCTGAACGCGTAATAAGTCCCTTCCCTGCTTAAGCAATTCCTAATCTCTTCATAGTAAGGCAATAGACTCGGATCTGACTTAGGCCCACCCTTATTGAGAGCTAGGGACAAGTATTCATTGAATTGAGAATCAATAGGAGCTTCGCGCCAAGTCTCTACCCTCCAGTCTTTTCTCTCACCTTCCAGTTTCGGGTATCCCCCTAACAACTCTTGATCAACGACTTGAAACCTTTTACGCAATGATTCCGGCAACTCGTACACCTTAACGGTGTGATAATTGTAAATACTCGATACACCCGAGAAATAGGTGTAGATAGGATCTTTGAAATCCACAGAACTTCCATAAATGCTTTTTTGGAAGTTCTTAAAGACGACATATCCGTGCCCCATGACCCCGGCAATAAGTAACACGGGTATCAGAATTTGAATGGCAGCTATCTTCCACTTTTTTCGATAATAGGCGGTATAAACCACCCAAATGAGGTAAGGAATAACAAACCAGCCAATGGTTTTTAGAGTAAGCAAAAAGTTGACAAAGAACTCGTACATCAAGCCCCCAACGTCTCGCGCGGCAGCATGATGCCGTGGTCCTGCGGGCCAACGAACTCGCCGTCGCGGACCATGATCTCACCCCGCAGCGTGACGACCTCCGGGTGCCCGGTGATTTCCATCCCTTCGAACGGATTGTAGTCCACGTTCATCGCGTGGGTTTCGGCGGAGATGGTCGTCTTCACCTCGGGATCATAGAGTACGATGTCGGCGTCACTCCCCGGGGCGATCACCCCCTTGCGCGGAAAGAGACCAAAGAGCTTGGCCGCCTTGGTCGAAGCGACCTCAACAAAACGCTCGAGGCTGAGGCGATCTTTCTTCACCCCTTCGCTGAAGAGGACTTTGACCCGCTTCTCCAACGACGGGATGCCATTGGGAATTTTAGTGAAGTCGCCGTGGCCCATGTCTTTCTGCCCTTCAAAGTCGAACGGCGCATGATCGGTGGCCAGCGTATCGATCCGCCCGTCGGCCAGCGCGGACCAAAGGACGTTCTGGTGTTGGACCTCGCGCAGCGGCGGGCTCATCACAAACTTGGCGCCTTCGAAACCCGGGCGCTTGGTGTCCTCGTGGCTGAGCACCAGGTATTGGATTAGTGTTTCGACGCTGATATCCACCCCGCGAGCGCGAGCCGCTTCGGCTTCGTGCAGCGCTTCCTCAGAGCTAAGGTGCACGATATAGATGGCGGCTTGCGTCAGCTCAGCAAAGGCGCAGAGGTGGTGGACGCCCAGGGCTTCGATTCGAGGCGGCCGACTCTCGTGATGCCAATGCGGCTCGGTTTTCCCCTCGGCTAAAAGCTCGGCTTGACGAGCGGCAATGAGTTCCGCGTTCTCGCAATGGGCCGTGGTGCGGACACCCAGTTTCTTGGCCAGCTTGAGCGCAGCGTAGAGCTCGCCGTCGGAAATGTGCAACGCGTCTTTGTAGGCGAGGAAGACCTTAAACGACGTCACCTGCTCTTGTGTGACGATTTCGGTCAGCTCGCTCAGGTAAGCGTCGCCGCCACCACTAACGCCGAGGTGAAACGAGTAGTCGCAGGCTGCCTTGCCTTCAGCTTGGGAGCGCCAAGTCGTGAAACCTTCCCAAGGCGAAACGCCCCGCCCCGGCACGCACATGTCGAAGAGTGGCGTGGTGCCACCGAGCAGCGCCGCACGCGAACCGCTGGCGTAGTCATCCTTGGAGAA
>CAWUJC010000551.1:0-2631 GCA_963922355.1 uncultured bacterium
GCTGAATTTGCCCGAACGGGATTAAGTTCCGCTACTTTTGCAAATTTGCCTTGGCAAAACAAGGGTGATACATTTAGACCTATGATGCATCTCCTTAATTTTTGGCGTTGAAAACGCGACAAAATTAAATTTGGAGGTAGAATATTATATTCCAATTTGGGAATGTAGCTTGATAAGACATCTTTTCTGGCTTATTTTTCCATCCTCAACTCAGTCAGTATCAACCCTATTACCATTAGAAAGAGGCATCCCGTGATCCAAGCACGATCCAATAAAACCGACCAACTCCGCGTTCGCCTGACCCGTGAAGAACGCACCGCCCTAGAGAAACTCATCGTTAAACGCGGACGCAACGAAACGATTTCAGATGTGATTCGTGAAGCCTTGTCCTGGTGTTTGCACCCGGGCTTGAACAAGGAACCCTGCTACATCAGCCCGGAATTGCACAAGCGCGTGCAGACTCTGGCGAAGAGCCTGAATCGTGACCCCAACCAAGTCTTCGAAGACTGCGTTCAGGGCATTCTCGACCTGATCGAGAACCCCGATCAGGAACTGCCGCTCATCGTGATGGAGGTTAAACTCCGCCGCCAGTACGAAGAAAGCAAAGGCAAGAAGTAAGCTTCGAGTTGAGCGACGTCACAAGACGTCGTTACAGCTTCATGAAATCGCCGATCACCGGGTGTGCCTGGAGTTCGGCGATTTGTTTTTCATCCGGGCGCTGGGGTCGGTCGCGCTCGCAATTGACGAGGCAGAGAAAGCCCAGTGGGGCGCCCAGCGAGGCCTGAAATTGGTGCCAGGTCATGGGTTCGATGCGAATCAGTTCGTGTTGCTGAACCGTTCGGAGTTCTTCCCCCACCAGCACTTGTCCAGTGCCGCGGATGATCATCACCTCATGCACGTGTTGGTGCCGCTCGAAGGTGGAGTGTCCGCCCGGCGCGATCTCAAAGTAGCGTAGCTGAGTGCTGATGTCGTCGCCCGGTTCAAAGAGCACCTGCCGGGTGATATCCTTGAAGTGCGTACCAGTTTCCTTGTATTTCAGGACGTCAATGCCGTCCCAGCGGCAGGGCTCGGTTTCGGAGCGGAAAGCGCGGTGTTCGGTCGGGGCAACTGTGGGGATAGCGTCGGACATGTGGGGCTCCTAAGCAAATTTGGCGCGGACGCGGTCGGTGAACTCTTTGGCGCGGGCGGGCATATCTTCACCGGCGATGTAGAGGCTGCCGCCCATCAGCAAGATGACGTCGCGTCCGTAAAAATCGAGCACCTCGTCCACGCGATCGAAGGCAATGCCACCGGCCGGGACGGGAAGGCAGGTTTTGAAGCCAGTCATGGGTTCGCGGACAGCCTGCGCCAGGCGATGGCATTCGTCCTCGGTGTACGTGAAGCGTCCCCCGAAGTTCGGGAAAATCGCCGCATCGGCGCCATACCAGCGGAAGAGCTTCCCGTTCATCAGCTCGGGAGCCATGCGGGTGGCCCCGCCGAAGGCGGGATGGCCGAGGATGGCCATGCGCGGACCGGCCGACGCGATTTCCGCCATCATGGGCAAGCCGGTCAGCATCGGTTCAAACATGATGGCCTTCACGCCCACTTCCGCCGCAAAGGAAATCTGCTGGAGCATCTCCATGAGCGAGCCGATCACGTTGGGGGCGTAGATGGCGTTCATCCCAGTGCGCTCGTTGGCTTTCACCACCGCTTCCTGCACGTAGGCGACGCGATCCATGTAGGGGCAGAAGTCATGGTCGGCCAGACCGTGATCGTCCTTGATGATATCGATGCCGGACTCCACAAAAGAGGTGGCGAGGTCGGCCAACTCAGATGGCTTGAGGCCCATGGGCTTGAGGGCCGTCATTGTCATCGGCCGCTCCTCGGCGCCAACGAGTTGGCGCACCCCTTTGGTTCCCAAGGCCGGGCCGGGGAGAAACTGGGCGGCTGCCTCGGGCAACTCCACGTCGTAGAGCATCACATCTGGTTGGAGGGAGACGTTGCCAAAAAGCACGTTAAGCAGCTGAGCGCTGTTGTTGCCGGTAGCGGCCAGCGGCTGGTTCATGATCACTTCCGAAAGGCCCTCGTCCACTTGTTGGATGGATTCAATCTTGCCCAGGATGTTGCGCTCGACAAAGCGGTTGCGGACGGCGGCGCGCGGCAGTTCAACGGTTTGCTCCAAGAGGATGGCTTCGGCGCGGGCTTCAGCTTCTTCTTTCGGGCAGGACAGGCGGTACGTGATGCGGATCGGATCTTTCATGGAAATGGCTCTTTACGCTGCCGAACGGGAAGAGGGGCGTAAAGCAATTAACTTCTGGCCAAGACCGGTGCTTGCTTCCTGCCCTGGCTTGCGCTTGCGTAGGCAGATGCCTTCTCTCCGTACCTTTGCGTTTTTGGGTTCCCTTGCCTTGCTTGGCCTGACCGGTTGCCAGGAAGCAGCCCCGCCTGCTCCGGCTCCTGCTCCCGCCCCCCCGCCGGAAGCGCCGAAGTTGGAAGGCGAAGGCAAGCTTGAGCTGCCCAATCTCATTAGCAATCACATGGTGCTGCAGGCTGGCCAGCCCGTGAAGCTGTGGGGGAAAGACGTTCCCGGCCAGCGGGTGACCGCCGAAATTGAAGAGCGCCGCGCCGACGCGGTGGCGGATGAAAACGGCA
>CAWUJC010000552.1:0-2630 GCA_963922355.1 uncultured bacterium
GCGAAGCGGTCGCCGAAGCGGTTCACGGCGAAGAGGTGCCATTTGATGATGCTGTTCGGCTTGAGGGCTTTGGGGAACTGGTAGTAGGTCAGCGGGGTAAGGAACGGTTGCTCCAGCACCTCCCAATTACGAGTCGCGGTATCCCATATTTCAATGTGCACTTGGTATTCCCGCGCTTGGGGCATGGCCTTCCACCGCAGCACGGGCAGGGGATCGGCCACGACGGTGTCCTGCAAGGGGCCGAGCGGCTCCATTTTTTCCATCAGGAAAAGCTCATCGTGTCCGGCGGAGGCATTGCCGCTCTTGGCGATGTTGATCGGAGTACCCCGGGCCGGCCAGTACAGCTCGGCGTACTGGGGTTCGACGTCGGCTTCCAAGTAGTAGCTGCCGGGTGGCAGGTCGGCGGAAAGCTCAAAGGTGCCGTCTCCCCCGACCGTTGTGCGATAAAGTTCCCCGCCGGAAAAATCACAGAGCTTGAGCTGGATTTGCCCCGGGGGCGCCTGGTGCCAGATGACCCGCCCCGCGGTGGAAAAAGCGTACGTCCCCTTGGCTTTGCCGGGTGGCAAGGCCTTGGCAAAGCTGGTTAAGGGGGAGGCGAGCAACAAGGCGCAAGCCAGCCACAGGGTAACGCGCATACCTCATTTTGCCTGAGGATCAGGTAATGTCCAAAGAACTTTCGTTTGCCGGTGGGATATCGCATGCTGCCTCGATGGCATCCACCGCGGTTGAAAAACAGCCCCAGGCATCGAAGGAGAACGCCTTTCGGCTTTCCTTCGTGGCTGGTTTGGGGCTCTTGCTCCTCGCCGCGGCCCTGCGGGTGTTGGCCTATCCGCCCTTTGGGCAAGGCTGGTGTATTTGGCTGACCTTGATTCCCCTCTACTTGCTGGTGCGGAATAAAGGTTGGTGGCAACTGCATCCCTTTTTCGCCGGTTGGCTCGGCGGCCTCCTTTGGTTTGGGGGGACGCTTTGGTGGATTGGTCACGTCACGGTTTTGGGCACGGCTGCCTTAGTGGCTTACCTCGCGCTTTATCCGGCGATTTGGCTCTGGGCGGTCGCGGCCTGGAGCCAGCGTTTGGAGCCACACTTTGTCCCGGCTGCCACGACCTCACTCTGGCTCCAGCGCACCGGAGCGAATTTGCTCCTGGCTCTCCTGGCGGCAAGCTGGTGGGTGATGCTGGAATTTTTGCGCGGTTGGTTGCTGACGGGCTTCGGTTGGAACGGCTTGGGCGTGGCCTTGTGGCAGAACCTCCCGCTGCTCCAGGGGGCTAGTTTGGGCGGCGTGCTCCTCCTCTCCGGGATGGTGGCCTTGGTCAACGCAGCGGGTGCGGCTTACTTGAGTAGCTTGGTCGTGGATTTGAGCGCCAAGCAATCCCGCCGTCCAAGCCTGGAGCTTGGGCTCGCCCTGCTCCTCACGGCTTTGGCCTTTGCGTGGGGTTGGGCCCGGACCATGTCGGCCGAGGGGGCCCAGCACACCCTGCGCTACGTCATGGTGCAGCCTAATATCCCGCAGGAGGCTTTTAGCCGCTCCATGCCTAACGGGGAGAAGCTTCGTCGCCATGTGGAGTGGACCCAGCATGGGCTCATGGCGGCGACGATGCGCTTTGCAGGTAAGCCGCCGGAGGTTGTGATTTGGCCGGAAGCGACGACCTCGCTCCATCCGGAGTACGATCACCGCCTGGCTGGGGTGATCCGGTCTTTGCGTCAAGATTTGCCCGGACCGTTGATCTTTGGCGCGTCGGACCATGAGCCCATGTACCTCTACACCGCCGCGTATTTTGCCGCGCCGGGGGAGGGCGAGATGCCGCGCTACCGAAAAAATCATCTCGTGGTCTTTGGCGAGTACGAGCCGTTTAAGGAGACGTTCCCGTTTTTGATGAATTTAGTGCCGTTCCAGGTGGGGCTGACTCCGAGCAACGTCATGGCTTCCTTTTTCATTCCGACGGATTCGGGGGGTGTTTTGGGGGCTCCGCTCATCTGCTTCGAAGCCACGGTGCCGCGGCTGGTACGCCAAAGCCTGGCCGGTTCGCCGGACCCTAATCTCCTGATCAACATTACCAATGATAGCTGGTTCAAGGAATCTCCCGGGGCCTGGATGCATATGGCCAACGCCGTGCCTCGGACGGTCGAAACCGGTCTGCCGATGCTCCGCGCCACCAACACCGGGGTTACGGCCCAGATCAGCCCGCATGGCATCATCCAAGCCGTGTTGCGGCAGCCCGGCCCGGACGGGGAAAGCAGCCGAACGGTCGGCGTTCCCGGGGCTTTAGCCGGGGAGCTGAGTTGGTCCACAACGGGCCGTACGCTCTATTTGGCGTGGGGGGACTGGCCTGCCCCGGTTGCAGCCGTGGTTTGCCTTCTGGGCGGACTTTATGTAAGGAGGATGACCTCCCATGGATAAGTCCGCCGCCGCCACACCCTTTTTCTCGGTTGTCATCCCGTTTTACAACGAGTCTGAGAACCTGCCCCAACTCATCAAGGAGTTGGACGAAATGCTCCACGCCTTGAACCAGCCGGGCGAGATTATCCTGGTCAACGACGGCAGCACAGACAGCTACGAGCGCCCGCCGATGAGCCCAGAGTTTCCCGTCCGCTGGCTGGACCTGAGCGAGAACAGCGGCCAGAGCGCGGCG
>CAWUJC010000553.1:0-2629 GCA_963922355.1 uncultured bacterium
CTGAAAAATAAGATTCAAAGTTTAGAGTCTTCATAATCCCAAGCTTGAGCCTGGCTTCTTGTCTGGCAGGCTGATGGTTGAATGAACAAGGCAGGGCAACAATCCAGTGTTAGACGAGGTAAGCGTGAGTTGCGGCGGCGACCACTTCGTCGGGATAAGTTGTATTCGGGTGGCTGGGTTGCGATTGGTTTCTTCGCGTTGTTTTGGACCGCCATTGTCATGGTCTTCAACGGCTTCATTGGCTACGGAGTCTACAAGAATTACCAGGCGCAGGATTATCTGGAGACGACCGGTGTGGTCACGCGGAGTGAAGTAGACCGGCATCGCGGCTCGGACAGCACAACCTACAGCCCGGATATTGAGTATCGCTACGAGGTCGATGGCCAGACCTACACCAGCGACCAACACGTGTATGGTGAAATCAGTAGTTCCGATCGCGCCGGGGCGAAGAAGGCGGTGCGGAAGTTTCCGGTAGGGAAGAGTGTGCGAGTGTACTACAACCCGGCGGACCCGGAGGACGCGGTGTTGGATCGCAGTTTTGAGAGTCTGCCGTGGTTCCTGGTGCTCTTCCTGACGCCCTTTAATTTGGTCATGATCGGCCTCTGGTGGGCATGTGCCTGTGGCATTTGGCGTTCTCTTTTTGGTAAGCCGGAGGGCACTGTGGGTGGGTGCGAGATTGTGCATGACGGGTTTGCCACGCGAGTCCAGATTGGGCGAAGTCACCCCATGATCGCCGCCGGGGTGGGTATCGGGATCGTCAGCTTCATTTCCATCTTCATTCTGGCTTTCGCCGGCCTGACCAACAATTTTGTCGCCCTGGGTGGAACGGTTCTTCTGATGGCCGTAGCGGGGATCGTTGGGGCCATTTGGCAGGTTAACCGGAACAATAGCGGGAAGGGAGATCTGGTGCTCGATCGCAGTAACATGAAGATGATCGTTCCCGCCCGTTTCTTGGGCTCGCCCACTGAGCTGAATTTGATGGAGCTGAATAGCGTCGGGGTTAAGCGGGTGCAGGGGAACAAGAACAGCGTCCACTACGCTCCGACAGTCACCTACGTCGACGAAAACCAGATTCGCCAGGAAGTGATCATTTGCCAGTGGAACCAGGAGGCCGCTGCCAACGAGTTGGCGACTTGGCTGCGCCAGGAATTGGGGTTGCAGGTGCACGGTTGAGGAGCGCTTCCGGGCTGTCGTTTCCAGGCTTGAGCCGAGCCGGTGCTTTGGCATGCTCATGCCCAGGGAAACGGGTATGGCCTTCCAGCATTCGGATAGCTTTAACGAGAAGAAAGAAATCCTACTGCAGCAGCGACGTCAGAAGAAGTCGGGGTGCGGCGGGTTTGGTCTCGCCATCTTTGCGCTGATCTGGAGCGCTTTTGTCTTAGGATTCGATTACTTCGTTGGCTACGAGATGGTCAAAACCGTCCTGGCGCAGAGTTATCCCGAAACGCGGGGCGAAGTCATCCACAGCGAGCTGGAGGAGGTTTCGACCGAAGACGGCTATACCTACGGAGCCGACATCCATTTTACCTATCAGGTCGACGGACAGAGCTATACCAGTGAAGAGTATGCCTACGGAGCCTGGAACAACTCCAATTCATCCGGCGCGAAGAAGATGCTGCGCAAATACCCGGTCGGGAAGACGGTGCGGGTCTACTACAACCCTTCCGATCCCAGTGATGCTGTGCTCGAGCATGGAGTGAGCGGCGGTCACGCCTTCATGCTCATGTTTATGGCGCCGTTCAATGTCGTTATGCTCGGGCTTTGGTATGGGGTGGCAGCCATGCTCTGGACCAAGCTCTTCGGTAAAGATAAAGACAAGATCGGCGGCTACGACTTAGTGCAGGATGGCTTCCAGACCCGATTGAAACTGGGTAACGCCAATCCCCTGGTGATGATGATGGTGGGTTTCGGAGTGGGCTGTTTCATTTCCATCTTTCCCATCGCTTTTCTGGGCTATTACGAGAGCCTGACCGCCGTGGGGATCGGCCTAGCCTTCGCCGCCGGTTGCGCCGTTTTTGGTGGCTATTGGCAGATGAAGCGCAACATCACCGGGGAGGGGGACCTCGTGCTCGACCGGACCAACATGAAGCTGATCTTTCCGCCGGTGGCGATGGGAGGTTCACCCCTCGAGCTAAGCATGATGGAGCTGAATTCTGTGGGGGTGAAGCGGATCACCGATTCGGAAGGCGACGACCAGTTTGCGCCCACGGTGACCTATGTGGACGAAAACCAGATCCGCCAGGAGATCCAGATTGTTAAATGGTCGGACGAAGAGGCGGCCGAAGACTTAGTCGCTTGGCTGCGCCAAGAGCTTGGGTTGGAACAACCAGGCTAGGGATTTCTTTCGCTTGGGCGGAGGGCGGCTGCTTGCTGCCGCCGAGCTATTTGAGGGGCAATAACGGCGACAACGAGTTGTCGCCCTCCATCGCTTTTTTTGGGGCAGAATCAGCGCCCAGAAAAAAGTTACATTTTTTTCAAAAAAAGCCTTGTGCTTTGGAACTTTTTTGAGAGTCTTAGCGTCCCGCTGATTCCTCTGCCCTATTGGTTTCAGCTGGCCGCCGCGGAAAAGCGGTGCGGACAGACAGATTAAAAGCGTGTGACGGCACGCCCCAGGAAATCCTTCCTGGAT
>CAWUJC010000554.1:0-2627 GCA_963922355.1 uncultured bacterium
GATCGTATTTTGGAGGCCGCGGCCATCATCACGGACCGTGACCTCCACCCCATTGAGAGCTACGAGACCGCGGTCTTCCAGACGCCGGAGGTCTTAGCCAACATGGGATCCTGGTGCCAAAAGCACCACGGAGAAAGCGGCCTCACCGCCCGTGTACCTGACGGCATCAGCGAAGAGAAACTCGACGCGGATTTGGTCGAACTCGTCTCCCGCTATCTCCCGACGAAAAGCATCATCCTGTGCGGCAATTCGATTGGCCAGGATCGGAAATTTGTCGAAGCCTACCTGCCTCGCTTCACGGAACGCCTGCACTACCGGATGCTCGACGTCACCGCCTTTAAGATCGTCTTTCGCGATATGCTCGACGTCCGTTTTGAGAAGGAGCAGAAGCATCGCGCACTCGACGACATTCGCGAATCTATCGCCGAGCTTCAATACTACCTCCAGTTCGTTGACGTTGAGGAACTGGCTAAGTAAATCTCAGCCGTTTAGGACTGCTTGCCTCGGATCAGGTAGCGGACCAAGTCGAGCAACCCCGCGTACTTGAAGCTGGGGTCGGCATAATGGTGCAGTACGTAGAAGGCGAAGTAGTAAAAGCGGCAAAAGGCCCAGATGGCAATGCTAAGCAGAACCGCATTCTGCCAACTAGGGATTTGAACAAGGAGAAGCCCTGCGGCCAAAAGCCCCATGATGAAAAACAAAATCCCCTTTAGCTTAAGCGCCCGGGGATCCTTCAAATCCATGGGCTAAGGTAACATCAAAATATGCTTCAGCAATGTAGACAGTGCAACGTTACCCAGCAATTAGAGCACAACAAAGCCCTCGAGATCAAACCTTGCCGAGCTACCCAAAGGCATGCACGGCAAGGCAGCTATCACGCTCAGAAATTTCCCTAAGCTTTACGACGCCGCATGGCCAGGAGGCCGAAGAGGCTCGCGACGCCAAGCACTGCGGTGGAAGGCTCAGGAACCACGATGGCTTCATCGTAGACCGAGAAGTTGTCGACCAGGAGACGCTGAAGATCACCAGAAAACGAACGGAAACCAATGGCATCGATTGCCGTCCCACCATCCCAGGTGCGATCCTGCGTGATGTTCTCAACGACAAGCACGCCATCAAGCCAAATGTCGGCACTGGTGGCATCGAGTGTCTGGAGGCCGTCAGGACTATCATACTGAATCGACGTGAGGTTGTTGTTGTACACCACGTTCAGATTGTAGAGCCGATCCCGATCGACGCTAAATCCGCCGAAGGACGAGTTATCCACAGGATTCTCGTTCCAGTTGATATTATTGGCTCGGTCACTGGCCGCCATCACGCCCTCACCGATCCCGATCAGAATACGCCCGGTGAAGGTTCCCGCCGGTTCAATGATATCCATGTTCAGGGTGGCAACCCCACCAGCAAGGGCGGTTCCAAGCCCCGTTCGCGTCAAGTAAACTGAGTTGGGTTCGCCCGGGGCAGAAGTAGGAGGGGAATTATCCCAAAGGTCGACGTATTGATTGCTCGTGCCCAGTCCAAATTGATTGGTCGTATCGGTCTGCACAAAGACAGTCGCGGAATCCACCGCACCCGGACTATTTCCAGACAATACATTCGTCCAATTGGTCGTCGGAATCTCTTGGCCTGAGGTGTAACTCTCAAAATCATCAGAAAAGATGAGACCCGCCGTGGCCGAGAACGAAGAGAGCGCGAGGATAAGACAAGAATAAGGGAGGATTTTCTTCATGAGCAGTAATGGTTGTGAATTCAACTTTTATTATCCTCTGAACGCTACTTAAGGCAAATTCCAAAAGATGTAATTCCGTTGACATAACTATTAGCTCATGAGGTAGCGAAAGATGACATCCCCAGATCGAAAGGCTAACACCGGCTGACAAATCCCATCTTTCTGATAAGTTTTGAGTGCTCATTGATCGCATTCGCAAACCAAATCCAACTTTAAGGCGTGATAATTTGCGCTTTGGTCACATCTAATCACAGCATATGATGATGAGAATTCTACGCGTCAATAACTGGTTCAAAGTAACCTCCTTCCTCGCCATCCTGATCTTCTCTCCGGCTCTATTGAGAGTCGCACATGGGTCCGAACTTGAGAGCAAGATCGAGTACCTGAAGACACAAGTTGATAACGAAGCAGTTCAAGTCTACGTCGGGAAGGTAGGCCAGCTAGAAGCGTATTTTTTCCTCGAATGGGACGAAGCTAATGGTCAAGTAGACGGCCGCTACTACTACCCGAGCCGTAGCCCAGGAAAGAAGTATCAGCTCAAGGGCACCAATCCCAAGCCAGGAGTCCTTTTCCTTAAGGAGTACACACCAGAACCGAATGGAGCGGATTCGCTCTCGGCCAACGTTCGGCTGACCAAACAAATCGCCAAAAACCGAATCATTTGGGCAGGTACGATGAAGAACACCGATGGACGAGTACTACCCATTGAGTTTGCGCGACCGCGTTAGGCTTTTGCCCATCATCAGTATCCCCGATAAAAATTAGCTGCAGCGTTGGAATTCGAAAACAAGCCTGGGGATTCCATGGCTCTTCTTCATGGCTTGCCTAAAATAACCCCCAAGTTATCCTGATCGTAGAGCAAGGGCCTGTAGCTCAATGGTTAGAGCAGGGGACTCAT
>CAWUJC010000555.1:0-2624 GCA_963922355.1 uncultured bacterium
AGAGGCACCATCGATTTCCTTGAGGTCAACAAGCAACTTTCTATCTTCTTCTTCGATTTTATCCGCTTCGAGTGACGCGTCCAAATGGGGGGCAACTTATCTTACCGTATCAACGATTCGGGCGCTGTGTGCAGATCTGACTGCTTGAAAATTGATACGATGTTCGTCACACCAGTTACGCATAACGCGATCGGCGATTGCTGCGGAGTCAACCAAAGTTCCATCCAGGTCGAAGACAAACGCGTCGAATGTATGTTCCATGCTTTTATATCTAGATATTGGTTTTGCCGTCCGGTTGGCACTTGTGGACGGGAATCGCAAAAATCGTGCTCATGACTCAAATACAGATAACTAAAGGGTATTTGAGTGGCTGCCCCGCTAGGACTCGAACCTAGAACATTCAGATCCAGAATCTGACGTGCTACCAATTGCACCACAGGGCAGTATCGGGAGCCGGGAATCATGGGGCAACCGGCGGGTGCGATCAAGCCCTTATTTCGTCCGGATGGGAGGGGGCGCTGGACCAGCTAGGGCGAAGAAGCGGTCACCTTCCCGCCAGAATCGAACGTTATCGCCTTCCACCCAGCGGTTGCTTGCCTTGAGCTTCTCAAGTTGGGGCGTTTCTTTGGTCACAAAGAGGGTGTAGAGTGTGCCGGTGCGGGCATCTTGCAGGCGGAGTTGCGCGGCCAGCTCGCCCTGGATGGAGCAATAGCGCCCGCCGAGGAGGGTGCAGGCGGCGGCGAGGGCATCAGCCTTAGGCTGAAGGGAGAAGTCCACCCGGTGGAGCTGCGCTTGTAGAGTGGTGTAGCTTTGGGTCACCACCTCCGGGGCAAGGGCCTTGTTGTGGGCTTTGGCCACTTCCTTCGCCACAGAGTAGGCGAGTTGGGAGGTTTCCGATGTCGTCAGCGATGAGGCCATGAAGCCCAGGCCGAGCAGAGCAAAAACAAAAACAGCCGCGAGGGGCAGGACATGGCGGGGGCTCCGCCACCAAGGCACCACCACGAGGGTGCCGGATTCCAGGATGGACTCCACCTTGGCGGACGGGAGTTTCTGCTCCTGGTAGTAGTCGCGCAATTGTTGGTCGAGTCTATCCATGGGGGTGACCTCCGGGGGGATGGTGGGGCTGGGTTGAGTCGTCGTCAGGAGTGGGAGATGGGGAGGACCGGGGATTATCGTGTTGGGCGGTCCAGTCGCGCAACTTCTTCTTCGCGCGGTGGATCAGGCTGAGGATCGAGCCGCGGGGCTGGCCCCAAAGTTCGGAGATTTCGGCCGCTGTATAGCCTTCCACCGCGTTGAGGAAGAGGGCTTCGCGCTCCTCGGAACGGAGCCGAGCCAGCAGGGTGTCGAGGTCCTGGCTGGCGCCTGAGACAGGCTTGTCGGCAAACTCGCGGTCTTCGATTGGCTCGAAGACCACGATGGCGTTGCGGCGGTAGCGGTCGGTAAAGAGGTTACGGACCGCCTTGAACAACACCGCCTTGTTGTCGACCCGCCCATAGCGGTGCTGGAGCCGCATCCACGCCTGCTGCACCAAGTCCTCCGCGTCGTGCGGATGGTGGGTGAGCGAGAGCGCGTAGCGGTAGCCGGCCTGGACCAGGGCGTCGGGCGTTAGCTCATCGGCGGTGTTGTTCATCGTCCAGGAAACGTACGCTTATTTCAGATTCGCGGCGATTTTTTCGCCAATCTGAGCGGCATTGAGGCCCTTAAGCTTATCGCCGAGCGGCTTTTTGGTGGAGGCATCGATCAGCACCACGTAGCCCGCGCCCGGGTTGGCGTTGTAGACGTCGGCAATACCCAGGCTGGAGGCGAGCAGCTCGGCTTGGTGGGCGGTGCCTTCGCTGGTGCGGTCGAAGGTGACGAAGAGGATGTCCTGGCCGTCGTACTTCTCCATCACTTGGGCCATTTCGGGGGCCAGTTTCTTGCAGGTGCCACAGGTGTCTTTGTGGAACTTGGCGGCGATGACTTTGGGTTGGTCGGCGGTGTCGGCGGCTTCGGCTGGCAGGCCAAGGCCCAGAGTGAAGACGGCGAGGGTCAAGAAGAGGAATTTTTTCATGGTTCGTTATTTCTCGTTGTGGGTTGTAGCTTATCGTCACGGCAACGGCAGAAACCGTCCCGTACCAAGAGCAACGAGCCAGGCCCGCGTTTGATTGCACCCTTCTTGATGGCTGGGGAAAAGATTGCGCTAAGTGGGATTCATCCCGAGGGTGGAGGCGACGGAGTATTTGCTGAGTTTCCCTATGTCGCACGCCGAGCCACCCCCCAATGAGCCTTTGCCGGAGGTCACCAAGAAGACCTTCCGTCTCGAGAAGTGGCGTGCCGGAATGATGGGCATCCTCGAAACGACGGTGGCCACCTTCCTCGTGCTCATCGCGATTCGCACCTATGAGGCCGACGCCGGGATCAAGGCGTTGCTTTCCGGCGGCTACTCGCTGGGCCTCCTCGGCGGCCCCTTGGTGGTGTATCTCACCAGCCGGATCAAGATGCCGGCCTCCCACGCGGCGGGTTGGTTATTCATCTTGGGGGGGAGCGGATTCCTAGCGGCGGCGATACTTCCCGGGTTATGGGTTTACGTCATTGGGTCGGTTCTAGGGACGGCGGCGATGACGGCGACGGTGCCGCTCATCATC
>CAWUJC010000556.1:0-2621 GCA_963922355.1 uncultured bacterium
GGCGGCGATTTCTCCGGCCGCGGCCTCGCCTTGGACCCGCACGCCTCGGGCGACGATTTGGATGCCGGGGGCGCGGCGTTGCAGCACTTGGCAGAAATCCTGGAAGGCGGCGCCTTGGAGGGAGGTGACGATGCCGACTCGCTCAGGGAAGACGGGGAGTTCGCGCTTGGCGTCAGGATCGAAGAGACCTTCCGCCTCTAGCTGGCGTTTGAGCGCCTCAAAACGCTCTTGCAGCGTGCCCCGCCCGGCGGGGCGCATGGTGGAGATTTTGAGCTGATACTGTCCGCGCGGCTCGTAGACGGTCAGTTCGCCCTTGGCCAGCACCGCTTGCCCGTCTTCGGGAGTGAAGCTCAGCCGAGCGGCTTGACCTTTGAACATCACACCGGCGAGGGTGGCGTCGTCATCTTTGAGGGTGAAGTACAGGTGGCCACTCCCGGGGATGCGCAGGTTGGAGATTTCGCCCGCGACCCAGACGTTGCCAAAGCGCCCTTCGAGCAAGTCGCGAATTTCGCGCGTTAACTCGCCGACCGGCCAGGCGGAATCCGGCGAACTGCCCGGAGCGTCCGCGGGCTCCAGCGCATCAGAGGGCAGCGCACTACCACCGGTCAGGTCAAGGTCATCAAGGGACATGGGAAGCTAGACTGTAGCGGCAGTCGTCCACCAGGTCCACCCGATCAACGCCCAAACGATAAGTAAGACGATCAGCATGAGCAGGGAACGGGAATCGATCCACTTGTCTCGATCAATTCCGGCGTAGCGATACCAAAGAAAGACCAAGGTTGCGCCGACGCTAAGTTTGAGCGCCCAGATGGGCAAAGAGAGGTGCCCGCCGGTGGGGGCTTCGAGCCAATCACTGATGCCAAACAGCCATAAAGCCACGGCCGCGGTGCGAATGATCCAGCGTTGATCGGAGGGAAACGTCCGAACGCGAGTGAGCAGGAGAATGCCTAGGCTGACCCAAATAATCCCCTCAACGACATTGAAGAGGACGTAGGGACTGGACCAATCCATTCTGGAGTTTTTGGGGAGCTAAGCTTCCGCTTTCCACTGGAGGCGTTGGATGGCGGTGGCACGGCCGGTTTCCTCGTCGAGGTCGACCATGACGCCGTCGGCCTGGAGTCCGCCTTTGGCGATGTGGAAGCGATTGGGCAGGAGGGTCTGGTACTTTTGCAGAACGCTGCCGACATCACGACCAATGACCGAATCGTGGCCACCGGTAAAGCCCACATCCGTCAAGTAGGCAGTTCCCTGGGGGAGGATGGCGTCGTCTGCGGTTTGGACGTGGGTGTGGGTGCCGACAACAAGCGAGGCTTCACCGTCAAGGAAGCGGCCCATGGCGATTTTTTCGCTGGTCGCTTCGGCGTGGAAGTCGAGCATCAGGCAGGGCGTTTCTTCCTTCACTTTGGCGACCAGCTCTTTGATGTCGAGGAACGGGTTGCTGACCTGCGGCCCCATGAAGGTGTTCCCCAGAGCGTTGAGGACGCCGAGTTTCTTGCCGTTGCCGGAGACGACCACGGAACCTTCCCCCGGGGTGCCAGCGGGAAAGTTGTACGGGCGGATGAGGCGGGGCTCCGTAGCGAAGAAGTCGAGAATTTCGCGTTGGTCCCAGGCGTGATCGCCCAGCGTGATGACGTCCGCGCCGTAGCGCATCAGTTCAATAGCGATCTTGGGGGTCAGGCCACGCCCACCGGCGGCGTTCTCGCCGTTGACCACAATAAAGTCGGGCTGATGCTCCGCTTTGAGGGCCTCGATGGCCACTTTGAAAGTGTTACGGCCCGGTTCGCCCACCACATCGCCAAAAAACATCACGCGCATAGGGAGCCTAGGGTGACCTTCCACCGAGCAAAGGTGAAGGAAAAAGCGCGAGAAGGAGGCGAGGAACTTCAGGCTGGGTCGTTGTTTCTTGGCCTAATGACGTCTAAGATAGAGATGATGCGCCTGACAACTTCCCTTCTGTTCAGCGTTCTGCTTGCGCCGCAGATGCTGATCGCGGCCTCCAACGATCCGGACAGCCATTTCTTTGATCCCAATCTGGTACAGGCAGAGGAGATCAACCGCGCGATGGGCGTGGACCTCTTTAGCCAGGATCCGTTTTGGGAGCGGGACGAAAAGGAGGTGGCCAAGTTGCTCGACTGGCCGGAGGAATCTCGCACGGAGGTTCTAGCGAGCTATCGCCTCTACGCTGATGAGGACTACCAGTACTTCGGCGCACGGCCCTACTCGTGTGCGCTGTATTCGCGCGACGGGAAGCCCATGATGCTCTCGCTCGTCTACGTGAATAAAGGGGATTACTTCGGCGGGAATGACGGTAAGGAGGATCACGTTGTCTCCACGCGGACGTCTGCCGAGTCCTTCCAGAAAGCATTGGAGGAGGATGCCGCCGTCTTGGAGAGTAAACTGAGCGGTCTGCTGGGGAAGCCCCGCCGGATGCTCTTCGGCAAAGGCAGTATGGAGGAGCGGGTCTCGCGCTGGGATTGGAACGGCGTCTCCTTTCTCCTCGCCACACCGAAGAACGAGTACGTCGGCCTGCGCATCATCTCGAACGAGATGGCGGATGAGGATGGGGTGCTCACGCCTTTACCGGATTCTGAATTCAAGCGCAAGCTGGCCAAGCGGGTCGA
>CAWUJC010000557.1:0-2611 GCA_963922355.1 uncultured bacterium
GATGGACACGGAATGGGCTTACGACCGGGGCAGCTTTCTTCTCCTCCAGGCGCGGCCGATCACCACGCTTGCCCCGGAGTATCAGGAAGCACTCATCGACCAAAGCGTCCCCTGGGTAAGTCTGGTCAAACGCCCATTTTCCTTGCTGGAGTATTCCATCATTGGCCATTGGACCGATCCTCAACATGCCGCAGCTGATCTCGGCTTCCTCCATCTCAACCGGGTCTTAGGCATCCAGGACGATGCGAACTTGACGCATCTTTGCCTCTCCGGTCCGGGCGTGGAAGAGGCGATGAGCCACCTGCTGGATGTGCAGAAAAAGGACCGTGCCCGACTTATC
The DNA here is from genome assembly GCA_963922355.1 of uncultured bacterium. GTDB lineage: Bacteria > Verrucomicrobiota > Verrucomicrobiia > Methylacidiphilales > UBA1321 > CAWUJC01. Next base: position 341 of record CAWUJC010000557.1, read on the forward strand.
CACATGCTGGAAAAGGGGCAGCGGCTTTATGACGAGGGAATCAAGCGGGTCGAGAACAAGGAGAGCTTCTCGGAATTAAGGGAGGTCTTTGATTACTTCTGTGAGGTGGGCAAGTTCACCGTGGTATTGCCAGCCTGGCTGCTCTTGGCTTTGGAGGCAGGCGGCGTGGAAGACGCCGAGGCGCATCGATTGGCGGAAGACCTGCGCGCCCATTCCGTTTACCCGCGATTGGTGCATGAGGTGTTGCACCCCTTTGTGGCCGAGTATGCACGGAAGGCGGGTTTTTCTGCGCCAGAAGAAGCGCCGCACGTGATTAGTTGGGACGAATTGGAACGGGGCCTTGACCTCGAGATCATGGAGGAGCGTTTGTTGGCCAAGCGAGCCGGTCACCATTTTGTTTATCAACAAATTGATGACCAGGTGCAGGTTCGCTTTCTACCGGAGACTGGTTACTTGTTGATGCGCCTGGCCGACTCTCGGCTACCCGCAGCTAGTAGCGATGGCGATTGCCTGACGGGGCAGACGGCCTGGCCGGGCTTTCATCGAGGCCGGGCGAGGCTGGTGCTATCTTCCAATCCGGAAGGCTACTCGATTGAAGAGGGCGAGGTGCTGGTGTCGGTCCAGTCAAACCCGAACCTGATGCCTCTGCTCCGGCATGCGGGTGCGATTGTGACGGACGAAGGCGGTGTGGCTTGCCATGCCAGCATCGTCGCTCGCGAACTCAAAGTGCCGGCCATCACCGGGACGGGAAGGGCGACAAGCTTCATCCACGACGGGGATTTCATCGAAGTGGACGCAACCTCCCAAACCGTGCGGATCATCGAACGGGCTTAAGATGCGGAGACTATCATTTGCCTACCAATCGGCAGACAGAAAGAAGTGAGTGGGATTAGATTTTTTGTGAATCTAGTTTAGGCTTTAATGGTAATTGTGGCTGCTGAGTCGGGGAGGCCCGGACGGCAGTGGCGTGTACACTTCCCTCGCGTATGGATCGGCTTGATCACGACCAATGCCGACAACTGCTCGAAAGTCTCGAGCAGGGGATTCTGCGTATTGATCTCCAGGGGCGCATTACTTTTGCGAATGACAAGGCGGTTGAGTTGACCGGCTACAGCTGGAATGATCTCCTCGGCAAGGCGTTGGGCGAACTCCTGCCGGAGTCGGTCGAGGCGGCCGTGGTTGAGGCGCTTTCCAGCGAGGAAGAGCTTCCGGCTTATGATGGGGCTTGGCATCTAGCGGATAACCAGACCCGGGAGATGGCCCTTCGCTGGAATGTCTTGCGCGACTCGGCAGGCCAACGGATTGGGGCGGTGGCCTTGCTCTCAGAGGAAGGGAGCTGTCCGGAGGCGGGGCTTTCTTTAGACGATGGCTGTTCTTTTCCCCGGTTGCTGATCGACCACATGCCCAACCAGATTTTCTGGAAAGATCGCAACGGCGTTTACCAGGGATGCAACCAGGCTTTCGCTGAAGTGGTGGGGTTGCCGCGGCCGAGCGACGTCATTGGCATGACGGACTTTGATTTCGGGCGCGACAACAAGTACGCGGAGTCTTACCGGCGCTGGGATCGCCAGATCATTACCACCGGGGAAGCCATCCGTGACTTGGAAGAGGCCTACACCACCGCGAATGGAGAGGAAGGTTGTGTGCTCACGAGCAAGATTCCGATCCGAGCGGCCACGGGTGAAGTCATCGGGCTGCTCGGGATTTGCGTCGACATCACCGAACGTCGAAAGGCGGAAACCGAGATGCAGCGCATGCAGCGGCTCGATCAACTTGGCACGGTCGCCGGCGGGATTGCGCATGACTTCAACAACCTCCTCACCGGCATTTTTGGCAACCTGGAGCTGGCTAAAATCAACCTGCCGGATGATTCTCCCAGCGCGGCCTACCTGGCCGAAGCACACAGCAAGATCGAGGCGGCGCGCCAACTGACCGGGCAGCTGTTGACCTTTGCCAAAGGGGGGGCGCCCGCTTTAGAGCGGGTGGAGACGGCCTCGCTGCTGAAAGAAACGGTACGCTTTAACCTCCACGGCAGCACGACTCGGGAAGAATTGGACTTTGAGGAGGGGCTCTGGCCGATCCACGCGGACAAAGGGCAAATCGAACAAGTCTTGGCCAACTTTACCATCAACGCGCGGCAGGCCATGCCCCAGGGAGGGACCTTGCGCGTCTCCGCTCGCAATTTAATCAAAGTGGACGGGGAAAAGGGCCATGCGGTGCGCATCACCTTTCGGGACGAAGGTGTGGGCATCCCCTCAGATATTCGAGACC
>CAWUJC010000558.1:0-2609 GCA_963922355.1 uncultured bacterium
GATGGTGACGGAGAATCGCGAGTTCTATCTGCTCTCATTGACGAAGAATAGCGTCCAGCTCTTCCTGGCTAATCGCTTTCAAGAACAGGCCGTAGAGGTTCCCAACTTACCGGGTTCCATGGACGAGGCGTTACAGATTGATTCCCCGCAAAACGGTCTCCAGCACCACAGCGCGGCGAGCGGTGATGCCCGTGGCATCATGCATGGTCATGGATCCGGGCGGGACCGCCAGCCGAACCAGCTCGATCATTACGCCGAGGTGCTCAACCGCCATCTCACCCCGTTCCTGAACCAGCGCCAGCTTCCGCTCGTGGTGGTGGCACACGGTGAGTTGTTGGCCCATTTCGAAAGCCACTGCAAATACGCGCACAATCACCAGGGCGTGGATTTAGCGCCGGAGGCTAGCAGCTCAGCCGAGCTCCGCCAGCGAGCCTGGGAGGTAGTGGGACGCGACGTAGCAGATCGCCGGAGCGCTGCCATCGAGGACGCCATTCGCAAGATCAGCCACAATCAGGCCACGGTGGATAAAGAGGAGGCCCTCGTCGCTGCCAAGGAGGGCCGGGCCGAAGCCGCCCTGGTGGCCGGAGACCGTCACGTCTGGTCTGGGCAGATGCTCAACGGTATCCACGGCGAACCGCATTTCCAGCGGGTTGACCTGCTCAATGAGATCGCCCGCCACACCTTAATGCATGGGGGCCAAGTCTTTAGCGTTCCGAGCCAGCAGCTCCCGCAGAACGAGCCTCTGGTCGTCACCTTGCGCTATTAATTACAACGCCGGGGCAGTTTCTTTGAAAATTGCCCCGGCTAGTTCGTCAGTGTAAGGTATGGGTATGAAGCCAACAGCTTGCACCGCTGTTTTGGCTGCCAGTGTTCTGCTGGTAGCTTGGGGCGTACCCGTCTCCTCCGAAGCCGGCCTGAAGGTCAAATTCAAGAGCGGCAACTTTAAAGCCTCTTACAACTCCGGTGGTTACTATGACGGTCGTGGCTATTACGGGGGTAAAGGCTTTCGTCGTGGCTACTATCCACGACGCTACTACGGCGGCTACTATGCGCCTTACGCTTTCTGGGGGCCGACGGTCTATTCCGTTAACTATGGCTATCCTGGCCCGGTGAATTACCTGCCCCAGCAATACGCGCCGCAGCCCGAAACCACAACGAGTACGACGAGCCGCGAGACGGTTTCCAACAGCCCGGGGGCCATCATCATCAACAGCGAAAATACGGTGATCTACAATAACGCTCCAGGGGCTCCGGCGGGCGAGACCACCGAGCAGCCGACCACCCAGGTCGCTCCTGTGAGCACGACCGGGCAACTTTCCCAAACCACTCAAACGAGCCAACCCATTCGCTATCAGTATGCTGGGCCGCGCAGTTACGGTTATTAAACGCGCGATCTTGCGTCCAGCGACCGGAACCCGTATCTTCCCCGCTGCTATGAAACCGACCCTCTGGTTTGCCACGTTGACCCTGAGCGCCCTGAGCCTCAGTGCGGTCTCTGCCGCCGATAACGAAGCTGACGCCCGTAAGGCGGAAAAGGTGACCCCGGAAGAGGCGGCCAAAAAGCCGTCCGTCCAGGCTTCTGCCGCCGGGACTTTCGGCACTAAAAAGCGTACCATTTCTAAAGAAGGCGTCATCACTGAGCATGACACCAGCCAGAAGCTAAAGGTGAGAGTGAAGGATCACGGCGACGCCGGGGCCAAGCAGGATGAACTTGAAAAGCAGAAGCTAGTCGAAAAGCTCAACAAGAAGTCGGCCACATCTTCTACCGCTGCTGTCGCGGGCGATGATTTGCCGAAGAAAGAAGGCGCCGCAACAGCTTCCGCCGCCGGCACCGAGGTCAAAGTTGCCAAGGCCGTCCCGGCCAAGGAAGGCGAGGGTGCGACCGTCTCTGGCGTGCAGCAAGGGAACGCCGCCAAGAATGTGAAGTTGACCGCCGAACAAGAGCGCTTGCTCAAGGAACAGCTCCGTGCCAAGGAGTCGACGGAAGAACAACTCCGCCAGCAGCGCAAGATTCTCGATAAGACGCCCGAGACGGACAAGATGAAGAACCCGACGCTCAAGAAGCGGGGCTCTTTTACCCGGTAATTGTCCCAAGTCGGCAGTCTGACGCTCTCGCGATTAAGCTGTGGCGAGCACCGCCTCGGCCAGTCGACGGCGAAGCTGGAGGGCGATTTCACCAGCCGGGAGAGTGCGCGTTTCGACATCCGTCAGATGCGTGATGGGTTGAATACCGATCAGCGAATTGGTGATAAAGATTTCGTCGGCCCGCATGACATCGTCCAGCTCGAAGTGGCCAGCCACCGTGATCAGGCCCAGGTCGGCGACTTCCCGGAGCGCCCAACGGAGCATCACCCCTTCGCGGGCGCCGCCTTTCGGGTCGGGGGTGAAAATTTCGCGGCCGCGGCGCCAGACCAGATTACTCATCGAGCCGGTGGCCACGTGCTCGCGCTCGTTCAGCAGAATCGCCTCGTCCGTTTCGCATTGTTCTCGTGCTTGCATGTGGGTGAGGTAGCTGAGTGTTTTGTAGCGGGCGTCCCAGTTGGCGCTGCCCACGCGTTGCTCGGCGACCGAGAGCGACCAGCCAGCGGGCGGGGCGGTCCAGTCGGGTA
>CAWUJC010000559.1:0-2608 GCA_963922355.1 uncultured bacterium
GGCCTTGCCGATCTGCGCGATGCCGAAGGGCAGCTTCACGCGGCTGGTTTCCAGCACATTCTTGAAGTTGACGAAGATGCCCTGCGCAGTCTCGGGGCGCAGGTAGGTGAGGGAATCCTCGGTCTCCATCGGGCCGCTGTGGGTCTTGAACATCAGGTTGAAGAGCTTGGGATTTCCTAACTCGGCTCCTGACTCAGGGCTGAATTTTGTCGAATTCGAAACATCTGCCTGTTTCTCATCCTTTAATTGAATATTTGCCGATTCAATTTTTGGAGTTGGTCCTTCTTGATGTTTACTAAAATATTGTAGGAGAGCTCTTGCGTAGTAAGCCTTAGCCGTTTTTCTCGCTTTGTCTTTTTTCCCAGGATCATCAGCTAATACCGAGAAATTTTCTGTAATTTCAATGCTCTCTTGAAGCACTTTAGGTTCTCCATCAGAGCAATCGATAGCGGTGGCATTTGGATAATCATAAGAGGCACCAGTAAAGCTCAGGACCGTGCCGTCGACCGCATCGATCTGATCCGCGCGGAAGCGCTTGTTCGTCACCGGGTCTTCGACTACCGGGTCGGTGAACGTCTCTTCGTGGCCGCTGGCTTGCCAGACGGTGCGGTTCATCAGGATAGAGGCGTCGAGGCCGACGATGTCGTCGCGCAGCTGGGTCATGGATTTCCACCAATGATCCTTCACGTTGCGCTTCAACTCGGCACCGAGCGGACCGTAGTCCCAGGCCCCGGCCAGGCCGCCGTAAATTTCGCTCGAACCGTAGACAAAGCCTCGGCGCCGGCACAGCGCGATGAGCTTTTCCATTTTCTCCGGATCGGTGTTGGTCTTGTCGGCTTTGCTACCCATAGGCGGGACAGTCTGGCCCAAGCGCTCGGTTTGGCAAGGCAGAACCGATCCGCCTTGCCTATCCACTTAAATTGATGCTAGTCTTACCCTAAGGGGTGCTGAGATGAGGTTTCAGCACCCCTTAGTTATTCACGTATATGGATAAAAGTTTTGGGAAGTCGGGCTATCTCGTGGTTGATCTGCCTTACGGCAGCAACAGGGCCTGTTCTTCCGGGGTCGGAAGCTGGCAGATCACTTCCTTCTTCCCGAACCACGCGTAGCGGTTGCGGGCGATGATCCCGTAGAACCAATTGCGTAAGCCGCGGGGAAAGAAGCGCACGAGCGAGAGGAGGCTCCAAATGCCGCCCAAGTGGTGGAGCGTACCCAACGCGGCATCGCTTTTGTGCAGGAGGCGTTCCTGCGGCGAGCCCGGGTATTCCAGCAGCCACATCCCGGTCATCTCGGCCGGGTCTTTACCAAAGCGGCGGAGAATGTGCTGGGCCGTCTCACCCTGCAAGGGGGCGTAGCGCAGGACGCGATCGCGGTCACGCTTGATAAACCACTGGATCGAGCCGTGGCAAAGTCCGCAGAGGCCATCGAAGAGAACCACGGCGTCCGCCGCCGGCTCGATGGCGATTTCCGGGTCCACTTCTTGGGTGGTGGCAGGGGGCAAGGTGTCCGCTGTCATGAACGTAATCTACCCGAGGGTAACGCCTCGTGCAAATCGGAGAATTGGGGGCGAGCGCTGGTCTTGCCATGCGCGGAGCTTTGCGCCATCGTGTCGGGCCTATGAGCGACAAACCTTTGGCCGGCAAGACCGGCGTTGTCTTTGGAGTGGCCAACAAGCGCAGCATTGCCTGGGGCATTGCCCAGGCTTGGCACGAGGCCGGAGCCAAGTTGATTTTCAATTACCAGGGCGAGCGCGTGAAGGAGAACGTCGAGCAGCTCACGTCCACCTTTGGAGAGGACACCCCTGTTTATCCCTGTGATGTGAGCAGTGACGCCGAGATTGAGTCCTTCTTCGCCAAGGTGAAAGAAAACACCGACACGGTCGACCTCATGCTCCATGCCGTGGCCTTCGCCCCCAAGGAAGCATTGACCGGCAATTTCCTCGACACCACGCGTGAAGCTTACGCCGTGGCTCACGACATCAGCGCGTACAGCCTGGTGGGCCTGACCCGCGCGGCCAAGCCGCTGATGACGAACGGCGGTAGCATCGTCGCGATGAGCTACTACGGTGCCGAGAAAGTGATTCCCCACTACAACGTGATGGGCGTGGCCAAGGCCAGCCTGGAAGCTTCGGTCCGTTACCTGGCTTATGACCTGGGCCCGGAGAAAATTCGCGTCAACGCGATCAGCGCCGGTCCGGTGAATACGCTCGCGGCTCGCGGCATCGGCGGCTTTACCGCGATGCTCAAGTACTACGAAGCCAACGCGCCGTTGCAGCGCAACGTCGAGCTGAGCGAACTGGGCGCTACGGGTGTCTTCCTCGCCAGCGACGGTGGCGCGGCGATGACCGGTCAGACGCTATACGTCGACTGCGGCTACGAGATCATGGGCATGCAGGACCCGAAGAAGGCCGAAGCCTAACCCCGCGCGTCCCATGAAGAAACTCCTCCTCTGGGACATCGACGGGACGCTGATTACGACGCCCAACGCCGGCCACGCGTCCGTAGCGCGGGCGGTGGCCAAGGCGCACGGGAAGGAGGGGGATGTCTCGGACCTCGACTTCCACGGGGCGACCGATCCGCTTATCTTTGGCTTGGTGGCGAGCAAGTTC
>CAWUJC010000560.1:0-2608 GCA_963922355.1 uncultured bacterium
ATTGCCCAGACCTCCCGGTCGCTGGACCGAATGGGTGGCGTCAAAGATGACGCGATGCCCCTCCCGGCGCATCTGTTCCAGGCTCCGCATGTCGACCACCAAGTTCTGGTAACCGAAGCTGGTGCCGCGTTCGATCAGATAGTAATCCTTGCAACCGCCGGCCTTGAGTTTGCCGACAATATTGCCCACGTCCTCCGGCGCGAGGAACTGCCCCTTCTTGACCGAGACGGCTCGACCGGTGGCCGCCGCCGCGAGGAGCAAATCAGTTTGCCGGCAAAGGAAAGCGGGAATCTGCAGCAGGTCGATGCAACGCGCTGCCGCCTTGGCGTGAGCCGGTTCGTGGATGTCAGTCGTCACCTTCACGCCCAATTTCTTGCGAATCGAGCCCAGAATTTTGAGTCCGTCTTTCAGCCCCGGTCCCCGGTAGGACTTCACGCTGGAGCGGTTGGCCTTGTCGAAGCTGGCCTTGAAGATGAACGGCAGCCCGAGCGCGGCGCACACGTCTTTCAACGTCGTGGCAATCTTGAGCGCTTCGGCCTCGGACGTGAGGACGCACGGGCCCGCGATAATGAGCGGTTTGGACGGCAACGGAGCCGCCTTGGTCTTGGCTGCCGTCATCGCTTTAGGCGAGCGCGCGGGCTTGGCGTTCTTGGTTGGCATGTTCAAGGGCCGCGTGGACAAATCCGCGGAAGAGCGGGTGCGGCTGGTTGGGTTTGGAAAGGAATTCCGGATGGTACTGGCTGGCCACAAACCACGGGTGATCTTCCAGCTCGACGACTTCCACCAACAAACCATCTGGCGACGTGCCGGCGATGATCAAGCCTTGTTCTTCCATCGTTTCGCGGTAGTTGTTGTTGAACTCAAAGCGATGGCGATGGCGTTCGCGGATGGTGTCTTCACCGTAAGCGACGTGCGTCTTACTCCCCGGAGTGAGCTTGCACGGCATGCCGCCGAGGCGCATGGTGCCGCCCTTGTTGACGATGTGCTTTTGCGCATCCATCAGAGCGATGACCGGGTTGGGCGTCTCTTCGTCGAACTCCAGGCTGTGCGCGTTGCTGAGGCCCAAAACGTTGCGGGCAAACTCGATCACCGCGATCTGCATGCCCAGGCAAAGGCCGAGGTACGGCGTCTTGCTCTCGCGTGCCCAACGGGCGGCTTGAATCTTACCTTCGATGCCGCGGATACCAAAACCACCCGGCACGAGCAAGCCGTCCACGCCTTCGAGGAACTTGGGCGCGCCTTCGGCTTCGATGTCCTCAGCATCCACGCGGACGACATCGATCTTAGTGTCTTCGGCTGCACCGGCGTGAGTCAGCGATTCGTAGATGCTCTTGTAGGCATCCTGATGCTCGATGTACTTGCCCACCACGGCGAGCGTGATGTTGTTCGCGGGCGAGATGACGTGGTCGACAAACGCGCGGTACTCGCTCATGTCGGCCTTGGGCAGATCGAGGTGGAGCTTCTGGCAAACGAGGTCGTCGAGCTTCTCCTTCTGCAACTGGAGCGGCAGTTCGTAAATGCTATAAGCGACGTCTTGCTCTTCGATCACACAATCGACCGGTACGTTACAGAACATCGAAAGCTTGTGCCGTAGGTCCTGATCAATCGGATACTCCGTGCGGCAGATGAGGATGTCCGGCTGGATACCGATCTCGCGCAGCTTGGCCACACTTTGCTGCGTCGGCTTGCTCTTCAGTTCCTTCGCCGCCGTGATGTACGGCAGGAGCGTGACGTGCATGAAGAGGGCGTTTTCCTTCCCCACTTCGAGAGCAAACTGACGGATGGCTTCCAAGAACGGTAGGCCTTCGATGTCGCCCGTCGTGCCGCCGATTTCGGTGATGACGACGTCCGCCTCGTGAAACTGGCCCACGTGGTGGATACGCGCCTTGATTTCGTCCGTCACGTGCGGGATGACCTGCACCGTCTTGCCGAGATAGTCGCCGCGGCGTTCCTTGCCGATGACGGCTTCGTAAATCTGGCCGGTGGTAAGGTTATTCTTCCGGGTGAGCTGGCTGGAGGTGAAGCGCTCGTAGTGGCCCAGGTCGAGGTCGGTTTCCGCTCCGTCATCGAGCACGTAAACCTCGCCGTGCTGGAACGGGCTCATCGTCCCGGGATCGACGTTGAGGTAGGGGTCAAACTTCTGCAGCACGCATTTGACGCCTCGCTCTTCGAGCAAGGTGCCGAGGCTTGCCGCCGTCAGGCCCTTGCCCAAACTGCTGACCACACCACCCGTTACAAAAATATATTTCATGCCATCTCCTCTCTCTTCTCCTCTAAAAGGTCGGAGACTAGCCAATCCTGGCCCGGCTGAAAACCCCTATTCATGGGAAACTTTCGCCTCCCGAGTGAGGGCGCTGTCGGCCTGCACCAAAATCCAGTCCACCGCCTCGGCAATGCCCGGGACCACGACGTCCGCTTCGGCCTTGGCCTCCTCGAAACGCTTGTCCCCCGGATTGGTGGTGAGCATGACCGACGGCATCCCGGCGTTGCGCCCGCAGCGGACATCGGCCATGCGGTCGCCGACAAAAAAAGATCGCGCCAGATCAAGCCCCATCTCTTCCGCCGCGCGATGGACTAAGACCGGCGAGGGCTTGCGTTCACTGATCCC
>CAWUJC010000561.1:0-2606 GCA_963922355.1 uncultured bacterium
CGACGCGTGATCAGGTGCGAACGGCGGGTGAGGCGATGGTGCACGCGCGCGGTGGACCGCGAGGCGCGCAACGGGATTCTGCACAAGGCAATCGCTCTGTACGTGTCTCGCAACGCGCTGCTCGACGACGATCGCGCCATCGTCAGCGATATTCCCGGCACGACGCGTGACGCCGTGGATGTCGACCTCACCTGGAAGGGGCGGAAGTACACGCTCATTGACACCGCCGGGATGCGCCAGCGCCGTCGGGTACACGACGAACTTGAAGCCGCGATGACCGGTCGCAGCGCTCACGCGATTAACCGCGCCCACCTCGCCGTCTTGGTCATCGACGCGCCGACGGGTGTCTCCATGCAGGATAAGAAGATTGCTGGGCTGATCCAGAAGCACTACCGCCCGGCTATCATCGCGGTCAATAAGTGGGACCTCCCGATTGAGCAGGGCGACGGCGGCAAGTCGGCGCAAAAAGCTTACGCCGCCCAGGTGGTGCAGGATTTGTTCTTCCTCCACGATACGCCCGTGGTCTTCGTCAGTGCCAAAACGGGCGAGAAGCTCGACGGTCTGATGAGTGAGATTGGTCGGATTTGGCACCGCAGCCAAACCCGCTTCCCGACCGGGCCGCTCAACCGCTTGCTGCACGATCTTATTGCCCGCAAACCTGGCCCACGGGTGAAGGGCAAGCGCTTCAAGCTCCTGTACGCAGCGCAGCAACTGGACGAAAAGCGCGACTCCGGCCAGGCGCCGACCATCCTACTCTTCTGCAACGACCGGAAGTGTTTTACTCCTGCCTACGCCCGCTTCGTCGAGGAGAAGATTCGCGAAGCCTACGATTTACGAGGCTGCCCGCTGAAATTGGTACTGAAAGATCGCGGAAAGCGAAAAGAAGAGGCTGAGGGTAAATAGCCTGCCAAAAAGCATTCCGTTTTGGCGGAGCCTCAGGCTAAGCTTTCGCCTTCATGGCAAAACACTGGCGTAAGTTCATCCCGTTGATCCTGCTGCAGCCGCTTGTCCCCTGGTGGTTCTCCGGCTACACAGCGGCGGGATTCTGGGGGATTCCCAGTTGGGCGCTCTACTCGATCCTCGCCACGGTGGTTTACGCCGCCGTCATGGCCTGGATGCTCGGTCGCTATTGGGACGAGCAGGCCGAAGCCGACGAGGCGTCCGAACCAAAGGGGGCGGTGGCTCCTACGAAGTCCGAGGAGGAGGCCTAACATGGCACCTCCGAAGGTTGAGCTTATCCTGGATAACGATGGCATCGCGCTGATCGTCGGGTATCTCGTTTTGCTCTTGGTCATTGGCTGGATGGGGCGCAAGGCGCAGAAAGAGGATACGCTGAGCGATTACTACCTGGGTAATCGCAACCTGGGCTTTTTTGTCCTGCTCATGACGCTTTACGCCACCCAGTACAGTGGCAACACGATGATCGGCTTTGCTGCTGCGGCCTATCGACAAGGGTGGCAATTTCTCATGGCCGTCGGGTTCATGATGGCGGTTGTGGGAGCCTACTTTATGTTTGCGCCCAAGCTGTACCGGCTATCGCGGCGCGAGGGTTTTATCACGCCGAGCGACTTTCTCCATTGGCGATTTGGGCATCGGGGACTGACCGTATTGGCCACGATCATCTTTATCGTCGCCTTGTCGAACTACGTGCTGACCAATCTCAAAGCGATCTTGCTGATCATCGATACAGGGACGGGTGGCATGATTCCCGGGACCTGGGGCTTGGTGGTGATGGCGTTTGTCATGCTCATTTACCAGACCTTGGGAGGCTTGCGAAGCGTGGCTTGGACCGACCTGCTCCAAGGCAGCATGTTGCTCGTCGGGATTGTCGCAATTTTCATCGCGATGGAAGTGGCCTACGGCGGGTTGAGCGAAGTCTTGGGCGGTCTGCGTACCGCCAATTACGAACTATGGAGCCCGCCCAGTGGTGCCCAGAAGGTTCAGTGGTTCAGCACGTTGGTGCTCATCTTTTTTGGCATCGCCTTGTACCCGCATGCCATCCAGCGGATTTACGCGGCGCGCGACGCCAAGACGCTCCGTCGGACGTTTCAGGTCATGGTTTTTATGCCGTTGTTTACGACTCTGCTGATGGTCACCGTTGGTGTGGTTGGAGCGGCACGCTTCCCCGGTTTACCCAAGGAGGAGAGCGAAAACATCACGCTCTTAGTGTTGCAGGATATTGCCACGCAGATTCCCGCGCTGGAGTTTTTGCTCACACTCTTTATCGCAGCGGTGCTGGCGGCCATCATGTCGACGATTGACTCAGCCCTGCTTTCCATTTCTTCGATGTTTACCCAGGACTTCTACCGCCGCTGGCGACCGAACGCAACGCAGGCCGAACTGACGCGGACGGGTAAGCGCTTCAGTTGGTTGGTCATGGCGGCCATGGTGGGCGGTGCGATTGCTTTACCCGCGACGATCTGGGCGTTGATCCAGGTCAAGATTGAGTTGCTCATCCAGACGGCGCCGGCGCTACTTCTGGGGCTCCACGTACCGCGTCTCCGGGCCGGTTCTATCCTAGCTGGGATGGTTGCTGGAACCGCGCTGACGCTGGGGCTTTTATTGGCCGAAGGGCTGACGGGCGACAAATTCTACGGTCAACCGGG
>CAWUJC010000562.1:0-2597 GCA_963922355.1 uncultured bacterium
GTGTTGAGTAGCCGGAGGGCTTGGGGATGGGCGGGCACGCGAACCCCCACGTGCGGGAGGCCGCTCGTCGCCAAGTCTGGCACGCGGCTCTTTTTGGGCAGGACGAGGGTGAGCGGCCCGGGCCAGAAGCGTTGGGCCAGTAGCCGAGCGGGCTCGGGAAAATTCTGCACGAGTTCTTCCGCCCCGGCGACCGAAGCCGTGTGGCAAATCAGGGGATCAAAGCTGGGGCGCTGTTTGACCTCAAAGATTTTGGCCAGGGAGCGGGGGTTGAGCGCATCGCCCGCCAGGCCGTAAACGGTCTCGGTGGGCATGGCCACCAGCCCGCCTTGGCGCAGGAGCGCGGCAGCTTCTTCCATCTTCTTGGCAGCTGGGGGTTGCGGGTTCATCAAAACGTCGTTAGGTATAAGGGGTGAGAGCATACGCGATTCCGCGCGGATTTGCTTGGCAAAAAAGCCGGGCCAATCCGTTTAGGATCAAAAGCGCCGATGCCCCGCTAGCTGTTTGTTGACGTATGAAGATTGTCTTTATTGGCACAGGAGAAATTGGTGTGCCGGCGCTCGAAGCGCTGGCCGAGAGTCCGAAGTGTGGAGTCGTCGCGGTCGTGACCCAGCCAGATCGGCCAGCCGGCCGAGGGCAGAACTTGAAGCCCAGCCCGGTCAAGGAGGCGTCGCTGCGGCATCACTTGACGATTTTTCAGCCGGACGACATCAACGCGTCCGTCAGCGTGGAGCAACTCCGCTACCTTGACCCTGATTTGCTCGTGGTGGCAGCTTACGGCCAGATCCTCAAGCACGATGTGCTGACTCTGCCGAAGTTGGGCTGCCTGAACATCCACGCCTCGCTTCTGCCCAAGTACCGGGGCGCCTCGCCGATTCAGTCCGCCTTGCTGGCCGGCGAGAAGGAGACCGGCGTCACCATCATGTGGATGGACGAAGGGCTCGATACCGGCGACATCCTGCTGATGGAAAAAACGCCGATCCGCTCCAAGGACACGGCGGGAAGCTTGCATGACCGCTTGGCTGAAATTGGCGCCAAAGCCATGCTCAAGACCCTGGACCTCTTCTTGGCGGGGGGCGATGTGCCGCGCCAGAAGCAGGATCACGCGATTTCTTCCTACGCCCGTAAGTTACGCAAACAGGACGGCGAGATCATCTGGTCCGGAACGGATAAGGAGATCGACCTCCACGTTCGTGCCATGCAGCCCTGGCCCGGCGCTTACACGGCGCTGGACGAAGGCGGTGGCCAAAAACGTACCCTCAAGGTGTTTTCTGGCATCCGCACCCCGCACGCTTCCGGCCAGCCCGGCGAGATCATCCGCGTGGATAGCCACGGCTTGCTCGTGGCCTGCGGCAAGGGCGGCATGCTCCTGCGCGAAGTTCAAGCGGAGGGACGTCGCCGCATGCCCGCAGCTGACTTTGCCCGCGGCAACAACGTGACCGCCGGGATGTTCTTGGGGCGCTAGGGGGTGCTGGCGAAAAGCTAAGATGGGCCACGCACCAGCACTGCCTTGCCTTTTGGTCTAAGCTTTTGCAAGGTAGCGGGATGTTAACGCGAATTCCGTACGGCGCTTGGTTGGCCGGTTTGGGTGCGCTGCTCTTGATTTTTGGCATTAGCTGGAAGCAGGCGTATCCGTTTTCCATTTCCTGGACGCCGCTGGTGGTGCCGGGGCTGCTTTCGCTGGCGGTGGGCGCGGCTCAGTTATTGTATGCGTTTCGGCATCCGAAATAAGCAAATCGGGGGGCGGCGATGAGTGACCGGGGCACGCCGGTGCGCTTGGTCTGCACGGATTTTGATGGCACGTTGGTCGACACGTCGAACCAGCTTCCGGTGGAGCGCACGTTCTTTGAGCGATTAGAAGAGAAGCGTAAGCAGTACGAGGGCAGCTTCGCCTGGGTCATTTGCACGGGGCGGGACTGGGGCAGCCTGTACGACTTGATGCTGGAGAAGAAGTTTCCGCTTTGGCCGAACTGGGTCGTGCTGGCCGAGCGTGAGATTTGGATGGTGCGCAAGAAGCGACCCGTGGGCTGGTACGAGTGGAATCGCCGTTGTGAGTTGGTGCACGACCAGCTCTTCCGCACCGTCGGGCCGCTCTGGAGCCGGGTGGAGAGTTTCGTGCGCGAGCAAACCCAGGCGAAGATTGTGGAGGATCATGGATCGCCGATTGGCATCGTGGCGACGAGTGAGGACGAAGCTGACGCCATTGCCACCTATTTAGACCCGGTGGTGGCGTCTGCCCCCAATTTAAGCGTGGTGCGGAACCAAACGTTTTTCCGCTTCAGCCACCGCAACTACCACAAAGGTGCCTGCATGGAGGCCATTGCCCAAGGCTTGGGCATCCCGCCCGAGGGCATTCTGGCCGTGGGCGATTCGCAGAATGACCTGTCGATGCTGGATCGCCGCCGGGCGGGGAATTTGGCCTGCCCGTCGAATGCGGTTGAGGAAGTGCGGTCGCATGTGCAAAGTGTGGGCGGATTCGTGGCCCAACAGCCACACCTCCACGGAGTTCTCGAAGCATGGGAGCATTTCACCGCCACCTCTTAAGCGCCGTCGCCGTTGTGCTGACGACCGGCCTTGCCGTGCCCGCGCTGAGGCTCGCC
>CAWUJC010000563.1:0-2583 GCA_963922355.1 uncultured bacterium
GGCCGGTCTGGCCGCGTGCATAGAACGTGCGGGAGACCTGCGCACCGCCGAAGCTACGGTTGGCGAGCAAGCCGCCGTACTCACGAGCAAACGGCACGCCCTGCGCGACGCATTGGTCGATGATGTCCACGCTGACTTGGGCCAGGCGATAGACGTTGGCTTCGCGCGAGCGGAAGTCCCCGCCTTTGATCGTATCGTAAAAAAGGCGATAGATACTATCGCCGTCGTTCTGGTAATTCTTCGCTCCGTTGATGCCGCCCTGTGCCGCAATGGAGTGGGCGCGGCGGGCGCTGTCCTGATAACAGAAAGCGCTCACATTGTAGCCCAGCTCGGACATGGTCGCCGCGGCCGAAGCTCCGGCCAAACCGGTTCCCACCACGATGACGGAATACTTCCGCTTGTTGGCCGGGTTGACCAACTTCATCTCGAATTTGTGCTTATCCCATTTCTGAGCAAGCGGGCCGGAAGGAATTTGCGAGTTGAGTTCCATGGTGATTAGTCCGTGCGGGTCTGAAGGCTAAGTTCGATGGCAGGGGGTAGAGGGTCCGGTAGGTTCTCTGCATGTCCATGACCATGTTTGTGATAGCCGTGCGGCACGTGGCCGACCGCGCCAATCGCGACCATGAAGGGCATGCTGGAAAAGCCGACGAAGATGAGCGCGGCCAAACCCGCTGCCGCATACTCTTCGAGCTTGCGGTAGCTTTCGTTCATCAGGCCAAGGGAGCGGAAGGCACTGGAAAAGCCGTGACTGAGGTGGAAGCCCAGGCAGGCCATGCCAATAATGTAAATCGCGGATACCCACCAGACGCTGAAGCCGTTGATCATCATCTTGTACACGTCGAAGCGGGAGGAGCCGTCGGGCAGCGCCTCGCGATACTCATGCTCCGGATACGACAGGCCCGGAATATCGCGGATGGTGAAATGGAAAAGGTGGAAAACGATGAAGGCCAGCAGGACGATGCCCGTATACATCATCGTGCGGGAGGCAACCGAAGCCTTATATGGTGTACCGGTAGCGTATTTCTCCACCTTAGCCGCCCGATTCTTGGCCGAAAGCGTCACCGCTGCCCAGATGTGCAGCACAATCACCGCGATGAGCCCCAAGCGAACGCCCCAGACCAGCTCAATGTTGTTGTGGAGAAACTCCGCGTAAGCGTTAATCACCTCCGGACCGAGGAACATCTGCCAGTTCCCCACCATGTGGCCGAGCACAAAGCCGAACATCGCGATGCCCGTCAGACCCATGATGATTTTCAGACCAATCGTCGTGCGGAAGAAATTCAGGAGACTCATCTCAGGCCATAACCTATGTTTTCCGTCACTAATGTCAAAACATCGTTAAAAGTAGTAGTTTCAACGACAGGTTCTAAGAAAAACTAATAGTGCATCCAGCGGCGCTTCTGCCAGTAGAGAGCGCAGAAAGTAACCAATCTCATCACGATTCCGTTCTATCCACTCCGCCACCTTAGCTCAAAACGGTCCCTCCAATGGCCGCTAGGTTTGAGGCTCGATCACCTTCGTCAGATCATCTCCGGCTTTGCGGTCGATGATCATCGCCTGCCACCCGGCGCGGCGCGGCGCCCAATAATCGTTCTCCTCGTCGTCGCCGACCATCAGGGCGGCTTCGGGAGGCACGCCAGTCAACTCCGCCACCACGTTGAAGTAAGCCAGATCCGGCTTGGCCACCCCGTGTTCGGCGCTGACGAAAATCCGCTCGAAATAGGACGCGATTCCCAGGCCACGGAGCGTCTCGTGTAAGCGCGAGTCCCAGTTAGAGAGCACATAAAGCGGGATGCCGCGCTCCCGTAGCTCGCTCAGCACTTGCTCCACTTCGGGGAAGATGCGCCAAACGTCAGCCCGTTCAAACACCGCGTAGGCCTCCTCGAAGAAGTGTTCGCGCGGAAAGCTGGCGGGGAGGTCTTCCTTGGCCAGGCTGCGTCGCACAACCTCGCTCCACCAACCCCGGTCGTCGCCATTGGTATTGACCGGATAACCCGCCCGATCCTGCATGGCCGTGTAGGCATTATAGAATTCCCGGTTGACCCGCTCGGCATCCAAAGTCGCTCCGTAATGCGACGCCACCTCGGTGTAGGTCTTCCCGACCGGCTGGGCGGGGCGGATGATCGTGCCGCCGACATCAAAGAAGATGGCTTGGGGAGAAGACATCCCTCATTCATAGAAAAGAGCAGCGTAAAGCCAATCTTAGAAAAACGGGTTGCACATTCTCCTGATCGCCTGTTGCTTACTTCTACTTATGCCCGTATCTGAAGACGCCCTGATGGAGAAGCTCAAGGAGGTTAAGTACCCCGGCTTCTCCCGCGACATTGTCTCCTTTGGCCTAATCAAAGGCCTCTCCATCGACGGCGACCGCGTTGGCCTCCGGCTCTCCGTCACCACCGCCGACAAGGAAATCCCCAAACAGCTCCGGCAGGAAGTGACCGCGGCCCTCAAGTCGGTGGAAGGCGTGAGCGGCGCGGACGTCGTCATCGACGTGGCCGAACCGGCCCAGGCGGCCATGCAGGCTGGCAGTACCATGCCGACGCAAAACAGCATCCCGGGCATCCGCCACGTCATCGCCGTGGC
>CAWUJC010000564.1:0-2578 GCA_963922355.1 uncultured bacterium
CGCAGATCATGCAGCGTGTTTTCCGGCGGGAGGCCGAGTTTACGCCAGAGGTGGTAGGTGATCAGGCCGTCGAGCCCGGCGCATTCGTCCACTTCGTTAAAGTGCGGCAGGGCTTCGCCCTTGTAGAGGAGTTGGCCGGTTTCCTCGTGCTTGACCGGCGGGCGCTCGACGTTGTTGAGCGAACCTTCGACCAGGTCGGAAGCCGGGGAGAGGTCTTTCAAGCCCTGCTGGTATTGGATGCCGATACAGTCGCAGCCGAACTCGTCGGCGATGCGCAGCGCGGCGATGTACATCTTGCACTGCTGGAGTACCTGCTTTTCGGTCAGTTCGCTCGCTTCCTTCTTGCCAAACTTAAATTGCAGGCCCTTCTTCTTGTACCAAGCAAAGACTTCCTTGGCCTCCTTGTCGGAGATGGTTTGCATTTTGGCGTAAAGGCTGGACTGGCTGAGGCGCTCCTTGAAGACGCCGGTCGGGTTGAGGAGGTGATCCGGGATGATGGCGTTAAACATGCCCATGCAGCCTTCGTCGAAGACACCCATGATCATCTTCTTTTTCTTCACCTCAGCGGCGAACTTCTTGCCCAGGTTCTCAAAAGCCTTCGGGACCTTGGCGGCGCGGTAGCTCTTGACGTGCGGGGTGCGATGCTTGACCGGGCTGCCAGAGAGCCAGGTGCGGAGCTTGGTGCGGAAGGCGCGGTCGTTGGTGAAATCCTCACTCCACAGAGTGCTGTAATCCACGCCAGCTTTCGTTAGCGAACCGTTGAGGTTGAGCATGCCGACAAGGCCCGGCCAGGTGCCGGACCAGTTGGCCACGGTCAGAATCGGGCCTTGGTGCGTCATGAGGCCGTGGAGCACGTGGTGGCTGTACTGCCAGACGGCTTCCGCCACGATGAGCGGCGCGTTCTCCGGGATGGAGCGGAAGACTTCCATGCCGTACTTCTGGCTGTCGATAAAGCTGTGGCCGACTTCAGGGCGGAACTTGTGGGCGCGTTTGACTTTGAAGCCCTCGGCTTTGACGGCCTTGATCAGTTCGGCCTCCATGGCGAGCTGCTCTTTTTCGCAGTTTTGGTTGGCGGAGGCGCGCAGGTCGCCGTTGGCGATGAGGTAGACGGTGTTGGTTTTGCTGGATTTACGCTTAGTCGGCATCTTCTTGTACGGGGGTTAGTTGAAACGAAAACGTTATCGTTGGGAACGATTAGCCAACGCGGCAATCATGCGCTTGGCAAGGGAGAATGTGTGAAAACTTAGGCTAGAATTTTTATGAGCGAGTTCAATCATAAAATGGTGCGAAGGTGACTGTGCTCAGAATTTGACGAAGAGAGGCAGAACCCGCTTGCCGCCACGTTGCCCGGTGTCATGTTGAAGGCATGAAGATTTCCATTGGCTCTGACCACGCCGGTTTCAAGTACAAGCAAGCGATCATCGACATGCTGAAGGCCGAGGGCCACGAGGTGCTGGACTGCGGCACCGACTCGGAGGAAAGCTGCGACTACCCGGACTACGTCTGCCCGGCCGCGGCCAAGGTGACCACGGGCGAAGCCGAGCGCGCCATTGTGCTGGGTGGTTCTGGCAACGGTGAGGCCATCGCCGCTAACAAGGTCAAAGGCATCCGCTGTGCGCTCTGCTGGAGCGAATGGACGGCCGAATTCGGTCGCAAACACAACAACTGTAATTGCATTTCGATCGGCGAACGCACCATTGATCTCGAGCTTGCGTTGAAAATCGTGAAGGTCTACCTCAGCACCGAGTTCGAAGGCGGCCGCCACGTCCCGCGCGTGGAGAAGACCATGGCCTGGGAGCAAAAGCCGGCTAGCGAGTATTAAGAATTGCCGAAAAAGAAAGAGAAAATAAAGCTCGTTCCAGGACTACTACTGGTGTTCCTGCTTGTGGGGGCAACAGCTGTAGTTGTATCGCTTTGCGTGCTGGTAACATTCCACCTCCATTCCCTAGTCGGGTCTTGGGTTGCACGTCTGCCATTTTGGTTGGCTCTTATTCCATTTGGAACATTCCTCGTTGCTTGTTGGGTAAGGATATGGCTGAAAATATGGGCGATATACTGGGGAGATCCTCGTCAGCTTATTGGGGAAGCTGAACTACTATCCTCCAAGCAGCCCATTCGTCTCCTTGTCTATTATCGCCATCCTTTTTTAACGGTTGTCATCGTTTTCTCAGTGGCCTGTTTTTTTAGCCCAATATCGGCGCTCATCTGGGCTTATGGTATTCCAGAATTGCCCACAACCTTCATGCTCGTCGTGTTAATTGCGATCCCTTTGTGGTTGGGCTGGCTTGGTTACCGCTGGCAGCGTCGCTACATTGATTCTGGGAAAGGTGAACTTCGAGTTGATCTTCGAGCTCGGCAGTTACAGTTGCCCGTGAAGCCAAATTTGGCGGCGTCTTTACTAAGAAAGGATGTACCTCTTGTGCTTGGTTTTGAGCGTATCCAGAACTTTACGGTCTCCTGGGGAGAAAATGATTATCCAGAGCCAAGCGTTTATTATACGGACAACCAGCAAAAGCGAACTCGCCACGCCATTTGCAACTGGCATCACGAAGAAGATGCTCGCGAGCGGGTGAACTTT
>CAWUJC010000565.1:0-2575 GCA_963922355.1 uncultured bacterium
TTGGGTTGACCGGGTTCGCCTTCCGGCGTGGGGGCGCCAAGCACGTAAAGGATTTGCTGGGCTTGCATGATCACGAACTGGACGAACTTCTGTTCGGATTCACTTAAGGGCGGAGGTGGCTGGTCGGTCGACATAGGGGTGGTTTTCTACGGGGTTGGAAAAATGTTAGAAGCGTTAGTTTGGGCTCACCACGGCCAGAACGTAGGACTGGGGAAGGAAATACCGTGTGGCGGCGGCGTTGACTTCCTCCAGCTCCAAGGTTTCGAGGCGCTGGGCTTGCTGTTGAGCAAAACCGTAGCCTAAACCAAAGAGCTCATCAAGCGAGGCGGTGTAGGCAAGTTGATTCGCGTTTTGCATCTGGAATTTTTGTGCGGCCAAGAGTTTGGCGCGAGCGCGATCTAGCTCGGTTTGGGTCAATCCATCCGTCGTGAGTTTTTGGATTTCTTCCAGCAGAGCGGCTTCCACGTCCGCGCGTTTTTGCGGGTCTGTGCCCAGGTAAAAAAGGAAGTAGCCCGCGGCTCGGCCAGGAAACTGGGACGTGCCAACAAAGTAGGCGAGGCCCATTTCTTCTCTAATCCGGATGAAGAGTCGTGATCCAAGGTCCGAGAGGGCTTCGTCCAAAACATCGAGCAGAAGGCGATCCGGATGGGTGACGGGGATCGTGGGGTAGGCAAGCGCGAGGACGGCCTGCTGTTTATCCATCTGTTTTTCCACGCGTACCGGTTCAGGTAGAGCTATCGCCTGTAATGGCTTGGTGGTCGTTTCGTTGGCGGGAAGGTTGGAGAGAACGCTTTCCAAGGGGCGCACCAGTGCCGCCGGGTCATCGTAATCACCGGAGACACCCGTCACGATTTCCTGGGTGAAGACGTGTTGGCACAGGTGGTGTTGAATATCTGGGACGGAGATCTGCTCCAAGGTTTCCGCGCTGCCCAGGACCGTGTGGCCATAAGGGAGGCCGGGGTAGAGGGTTTCGCGCAGCGTGCGGCTGGCGACTTGTAACGGGTGGTCCAACTCTTCCTGCAGCGATGCCAGTTGTTTACGCTTCTCGATGGCGAGTTCTTCTTCGGTTGGAGCCAACTCCGTCAGGATTTCTGTCAAAAGGTCCAGCCCAATGCCAATATCGGAACGCAGCAATTCCACGCCTAAGGCGGTGCTGTTATTACCCGAATCCGCAAAGAGACGGCCGCCGAGTTGCTCGATGTCGGAGGCGATCTGAGCAGCGGTGCGACGCTTGGTTCCTTTGAGCAAGAGTTGGCTGGCGAGGCGGTTGATGCCGGCGAAGTCAGCTGGCTCGTCCAGGAGCGACCCGGGCATGGTCAAGCGCACGGAGAGTAACGGCAGTTCCGACGCTTTGACTTGGACGCCTCGCAGCGGAGCGGCCAGCGAGAGGGCTTCCGCCTTCCGGTAGTGAGGCTCAGCGTCAGCCTTGGTTGTTTGCTCACGAGTAGGCGTTTCCTTGGCGGCTTCGCCCGTGAGCACGATCAAGTTGCGATGCGGCTCAATCAAGTATTGATGCGCGACGCGTTGCACGTCCGCTGGCGTAACCAAGGCAAGCCGCTGCAAGTAGGCATGAGAGAGGAGTGGGTTGCGATCCGTCAGCCAACCACGGCCAAAGCTCGACGCTTGGCCTCGCATGGTCTTCTGGGAGCGAAGTTGGGTGGTCAGCCCCGCCCGAATCGCACGGGCGACTTCCTCGGCCGATGGTTCGCTGTGGCGGGCACGTTGGACCTCTTCGTTGATTGCCACGAGGAGAGCTTCTTCTTTCTCCGGTTGGAGGCGGGCATCGATTCCCCACAGCCCGGTGCTGGACGGCGCGTAAACGTAGGCGTCAATGTCCTCCGCTAGACCTTCTTGCTCCACCATCCGTTGGTGGAGGCGTGAGCTCCGACCCTCACCCAAGATCACCGCGAGAACGTCCAGCGCAGGGACATCGGCGTGGGCAAGGCCCGGCACGGGGTAAAGCTGAGACAGACGGGATAGCTGCGTCGGGAATGACTGGCGACGGACGCGGGGCGCTTGGCATTCCGGCTCGTCGGGCAAAACCAGATCGGGTAAGGGGCGGCGCGTGATCTTGCCGAAGAGGCGTTCAACTTCCTGCTTGGCGGCGGCTGGCTCCACCGGGCCAACGATGATCAGCGTCTGGTTAGCAATACTATAGCGCTCCTGGTAATAGGCCAGGACGTCATCGCGGGTGAGTTGGTTGAAGAGGTCAAGATGCCCGATGACCGGATGGCGGTAAGGATGGCGGGTGTAGACAGTGGAAAAGAGGAGCTTGCTCAGAGCGCGATCGGGATCGTCCTCGCCCATGGCAAATTCCCGGCGAATGACTTCTTTCTCCTTCTCAAATTCTTCTTCCGGAAAGGTGGAATGATTGACCGCGTCGCCGAGGATGTCCGTCGC
Source organism: uncultured bacterium (assembly GCA_963922355.1). Classification (GTDB taxonomy): domain Bacteria; phylum Verrucomicrobiota; class Verrucomicrobiia; order Methylacidiphilales; family UBA1321; genus CAWUJC01. The sequence goes on from CAWUJC010000565.1 coordinate 2,401, forward strand.
CTCGACCCAGCCTTCGACTGGTACGTCGGTGTAATAGACGGTGCGATCGAAGGAGGTGTAGGCATTCAGGCGCCCACCGAGGTCGTGGATGGCTTGGGCCATCTCGGAGTTGCCGCGTCGAGGCGTGCCCTTGAACATCAGGTGTTCAACCAGATGCGAAATACCGGCACCGCGC
>CAWUJC010000566.1:0-2568 GCA_963922355.1 uncultured bacterium
GCCAGAGTTATCCCGACATGGCGTATACTTATTCCTACGTCGGCACGATGCGCTACGAGCAGGAGCAGATTCCAGATTTCACCTCGGCGCTGGATTTCATCGAGCCGCACGTCTGGATGTGCCACGCCAACCAGGATGAGTTTTACTCGCGCACCAAGTACAGCTATCAGCTTTTCGATTCCTCCGGCTACGAGAGCATTGTGGAAGATGCGGAGAAGATCTACCAAGCCGATCCGGCCCACTGGAAGCGGCTCTTGGAACAACACATTGATCTGGTCGCGGCCGAGTCGCGCGAGCTAGGGATGTCTGCCATCACCACGGAGTGCTGGGGGATCGTGGACTATAAAGATTGGCCCTTGTTGGATTGGCAGTGGATCAAGGATCTCTGTGAACACGGCGTTCGGCACGCCGCCAGCACGGGTCGTTGGGCGGCGATGGCGACAAGCAACTTTTGCGGCCCCCAGTTTGTGGGGATGTGGCGCGATGTAGATTGGCACCAGGAGCTGACCACGGTGATTAAGTCCGCGTCCCTACCCCAGCCCAAATAACCTGCGGCCTATTGGCGACGGCGCAGGTAGAGGCCCAAGCCAGCCAAGCCAAGGAGGGAGAGCGAGCTAGGTTCGGGCACAACGGTCGCGCTGACGGACAGAATGGTCGGCGAGCCGAAGACCGCTTCTGCGGCAGCAGCGTCGCCGCCGGCCACCACGGTGATGTCGACGGTGAAGGTGTCACCGATGCGGTAGGTCGTGAGTTGCCCAGAGTCAGAATCGTCGAAGATATCCGGGTCGGCGTTGTTGTTGGTGTCGGAAAAAGAATAGAGGCTAACGGAGTCAATTTCGACGTCTGCCGTGGCATAGCCGCCAGACACCAGGCTGCCCGAAACGGCGGAGGCCCAATCAAGAGTGACGTCCCAGCCGTTGGACTCCCCGGCTTCGGCCACGATTTCCACGGTGAAGCTGGCCACAAGCTCACTCATGCCGCTTCCTTCGGTGGGGATGAATTCCAGGGCGGAGATGTCAATGTCGAAGGAATTGGTGGTGCCGGTGGAGGTACTCCAGGTGGCTTCGCCGACAGTGCCGCCGAAATCGTAGTCCACCGTGGCCGTGACGGTAGAGCCGTCGTTGGTCAGGGAGGTGAGGTCTTCCACGACGAAGCGGGTGTCGTCGCTGTCGAACCACTCGCCATAGGCGTCAAACTGATTGGTGCTGCCTGTGTCGACTTGTAAGAGGATCGCGTGGCTGTTGAGGCAGGCCAGCGAAAATAGGGCGCAGGCCAGGTAAGTACTTTTTATCATGATTGGCTCCGGGTTGGGTTATGGATCATGCCAGCCCCCCCATCAAACTCGCCGTGGAGCCAGCGCAGGGATCGTACCCAATCCCGCGAAAATTCCGAAGCAGATAAATCCTCAACCCAATGAGGTGACCCAGCCGCCGCTACTTCCGCCGGCGGCGCAGGAGCAACAAGCCAAGACCGCCCAGGGTAAGCGAGGCGGTGGTCGGCTCGGGGACAACCACTTGGATGTCGGTTATGGCGATGTCAGCAAGGTTATTGATGTCGCTGATGATCTCGATGCTGTCAAAAGCAATGCCAGCGGTGATAAAGCCGCTGAGAAAGCTGCCGTTCGCCGAAGCGGTCCAAGCACCAGTATCGTAGTTATAAGTAACGGTGGCACCTGTGGCGATGGGGTCGGTGTCGAGCGGGAGAAGAGGCTGTTTGCCGGGGTCTTGGTCCACGCCCCAGGCGAAGACATTACCCGGGCTCCCAAAGAAGATGCGCTCGCTTCCTGCGTAAAAGAGGCCAACGCCAGCAAAGCCGTTCGTTGCCCAGTTGCCAGAAGACGGGGTCACGGTATTCATGGTCAGGGTCAGGATTTCACCTTGGCCTAAGGCGCGGCTCATGCTGGCAAAAACACGGGTTTGATCAAAGAAGGAGGACGACGTATCCATCACCCCGCCGGAGACCAAAGGGTCGCCGGAATCGGCAATCCACGTACCGCCAACTTGCGGCGTCTGCCCACCGAGGAAACCATCCGTGGAGAAATCATCGGCAAAGACCACGGTCTGGGCAGAGAGGGGGGCAAAAGCGGCGCCAAGCAGCAGGCTGAGGGAGAGAGAGAGTACTTTAGGGGGCATAACTATCAGCATGACATAACAAGTTGCAATTGGCGCGACATTTTTTGTCAAAGTTTGCGTAAGAGCGGCCTTTGTTTTCCTCCTCTCAGTTGCGGCGGTTTTGTTCAAATCTCGATGCCAATGACGATGAGCTACCATGTGGCATTTGCTTGTCTCCGCTTGCGGGTTATCGCCTGGGGGAGTAATTTGCCGGAAGACCAAGCGAGATTCTCGCTTTTTTCGTGTGGTCGCTAACCCCAATAAATTCCGGACCTGATGTCATCGGTTTTGAATCCAACTCCCTACGTGTCCACTCGTGACATCGCAGAAAAGGCAGGTTGCTCGCACACGACGGTGAGCCGTGCCTTGCGGGGTAACGGGGTGGTTAAAAACGAAACGCGCGAGCGTATTTTAAAAGCGGCCAAGGAGCTTGGTTACCGGCCAAATCCCATGGTGG
>CAWUJC010000567.1:0-2532 GCA_963922355.1 uncultured bacterium
CTTGCCCGCGCCCAAGGGCGTCATCTACGCCGATCGTCTGTAACGCGACTGTCGCGCCGGTTTGCAGGGCAAGGCGCAAGAGCTGATCGCGGTCGCGTGTGCCCAGGGCATAGGCCACGGGGTCGGAGACGCGGTAGCGCACCGAAAAGAGGGCGTGGACGATGTTCTGGTCGCCGGTCAAGACATAGCCGTCATCCACCGGGTGGAGGGTAGCGCTTTCCATCGCTTCGAAGCCGGAGGCCAGGAGCGGCGGCGCGGCCCAGGTGTCGAGCGTCATTTCCTGGACGCGGGTGGCCGGGACTCGGATGACTTCGTCAATCGGTTGGGGAAAGGCGAAGAGCAAGCCCGGGCCGTGGACCTTGGGCATCAGCTGGCCGAGGCGCAGCACCAAGGCCCGTTCGTCGGAACCGACGATGGTGATCCCGGACGTGAGGTACACCAGCACCAGTGCCGCCAGCCCCCAGCGCAGGAACTGGATGCTGGAGCGCAAGGCACTCAGCGTGGGGCTGGTACTTTCGGCCAGGTGTTGGGGTTCGGGAGGACGGGTCATTTGGCGGTGGCGCCTTGTCGCAGGATGTCGAACGGCGGCGTGGAAGTGTCGAGCAAAAGCGTGGTGTTGGAGCGGGTTACTTCCTTGAGCGCCCGGAGCTTGCGGAGGAATTCGTAGAGCTTGGGGTCGGCCTGATAGGCTTCGGCGTAGAGGCGAGCAGCCTCGGCTTCGGCTTCGCCTCGGGTGATGGCGGCTTGTTCGTTGGCCTCGGCCAGCATGATGGTGATTTCGGCGTCCGTCTTGGCGCGAATTTCGTCGGCTTCGCGCTCCCCTTCGGAGCGGTACTGGGCGGCGATCTTGGCGCGCTCGGCTCGCATTCGGGCAAAGACAAATTCGGTGTTGGTTTCGGGCAGGCCTAGCCGATTAATCCCGACTTGGCGGATGTCGATGCCGAAGGCGTCGGCGGCTTGCTGGCGGACGACGTCGGTCATTTTGTTCTCAATGTCGTTGAGCTTCACCGCGCTGGGTTCGGTGGAGATGAGTTGGCCAAATTCATATTGGCCAAGGATGGCGTTCTTTGCGCTGGTGACGAGGCCGTCGAGTTTGACCTTGGCGTTCTCGCGGGTGCCGACGGCTTGGAGGAACTTGAGCGGATCCGCGATGCTCCAGGCGGTAAAGACGAAGACGACGACGTTGCGTTTGTCGCGGGTCAGGGTTTCCGAGGGGCGGCTCTCGAAGAAGGCGAGGCGGGCGTCAAAGCGGTTGACGGTTTCGATCGGCACGGGCCACTTGAGGTAGAGGCCGGGTTCTTCAATGACGCGGACGGGTAAGCCAAAGCGGGTGAGCACGGCCTTTTCGTTCTCCTTCACGATGTAGGCAAACATGGTGAAGAAGAGCACCAGGAGGATGGCAGCGGCAATGGCCAGGCGGATGAGAGTGGCGGCTTTCATGAGACTTATTCGGGCAGGATCAGGTCGTCGGTTCCAGTGTCGAAGCCACCGGCGCCAGGGGGCGGGCGGTTTTCGTCAATGTAGGGGGAAGGTTGGGCGGCGGGTTCAAAGAGCGGGCTGGAGGGAGCCGCGTTGGTTTCCGGGGCCGGATCCCGCGGTAGGCGGCGCAGATCGAGCAGGTAACCGCCGGTGGGCGCCGCCGCGTTGCGGTCGATCACGATTTTCGGGATGGCGGCCAGAGTGGCTTCCGTTTGATCCAGCAAGAGGCGGGTGCGGAAAAGCGCGGGCGAGGTTCTCTGCGCTTCTTCCACCAGGCGAAAACGGCCGGTGTCGCCCTGTGCTGTGAGGATGCGCTGATCGCCGCTGGCGGTGGCCTGGGTGAGGAGGCGGTAGGCGTCGGCCTGGGTTTCCGGCACGCGGCGGGTGCGGTAGGTTTCTCCGTCGATAATGTAGGTGGCCTTGTCTTCGCGGGCGCTGATCACGTCTTGGTAAGCAGGGGCGACGTCCACCGGCGGGTGGATATCTTTCAGGCCGACGAAGACGATTTCCAAGCCGAGGCCGAGGCGGTCGATCTCGGCTTGCAGGCCGGTGCGGATGCGGTCGCGGATGGCGTCGCGTTCGCTAAGCATAATTCCAAAGCTGTTGAAGCCCGCCATGGCGCGGAGGAGCTGGCGGGAGGCGAGCTGGCTGACGGCGTTAACGGCGTCTTCGGTTTGGCGGAGAAACGCCACGGGGTCAGCCACGCGGTAGTAGACCGGGACGTTGACGGTGAGCATTTCGTCGCCGTCGCCGACCAACATGTTTTTCTCCCCCGCGTAGTGGCGCTCGTTCCAGAGAACGGGGCCGCCCAAGTCTTCGCCGTACCCGATTTCGAGCGAACGCACGCGCTGGGTGTCGACTTGCTGGAGGTAGCCGAAAGGCCAGGGCGCGGTGAGGTGGAGGCCCGGGCCGACGGGTTCGGTCGCGAATTGCCCGAGGGTGACGCGGACGGCTTGGCTTTGCACCGGCACGACGGTGAGGGAGGTGGAAAGCCAGAGGAGAACCAGGGCGATCAGCGCCAATGGTTCTGCCGCGCGGAGGAGAAAGCGCGCG
>CAWUJC010000568.1:0-2531 GCA_963922355.1 uncultured bacterium
CCTAGGGTTAGCGGCGTTGCGTCCTCCAAGTGCGTGCGGCCAATCTTCACGATACCGGCAAACTCTTTAGCCTTGGCGTCGAGCGCATCGCGCAGCGCTTGGACCGAAGGGATGAGGTCACGACTCACCACCGTGGCGGCGGCAATGTGCATGGCCGTCGGGAAAGTGTCGTTGCTCGACTGCGACATGTTGCAGTGATCATTCGGGTGGATGGGTTCCTTGCTGCCCATGGTGCCGCCCGCCATCTCAATCGCACGGTTGGAGATGACTTCGTTGGAATTCATGTTGGTCTGCGTGCCGCTACCGGTCTGCCAAATGCGTAAGGGGAAGTGGTCATTGAGCTTACCGTCGATCACTTCATCGGCAGCTTTCGCAATCAAGTTCGCCTTCTCGGCCGGGAGCTTGCCCAAGTCCTGATTCACCAAGGCGCAAGCCTTCTTGAGCAGGCCAAACGAACGGATCAACTCCGGCGGCATGGTGTCATGGCCGATGTCAAAGTGGATGAGGGAACGCGCCGTCTGCGCGCCATAGTAACGGTCGGACGGAACTTGAATCTCGCCCATGCTGTCGGTTTCCGTGCGGAACTCGGGGGTATCGCTCATAGGAGCGCCACTGTAAATAGACGCAGCCGCATGGCAACAGTTCTTCTAATTGGGGAACCAATTAGAAGCCGGACTAAAGAAATCACGAAAAAACTAATCGAACGGCACAAAAGACTTCGTGCCTCTTTGTGATCCGTGTAGACTCCTTGTCATGGCGAGTCTGGAAGACATCATTATCCAGCAGTCAGACGATCACGCCGAGTTTTCCTTAAAGTTCCCCGCTAGCTACTCCAGCGGCGTTCCAGAACCAACCAAACAGGCAGAGGTCCTCCAGGCCATCCAGCAAGCTATCGAGATCTGGAAAGAGAAGAACGGGATTGAAGCTTACACGGAGAAAACCACTTTCTCTCCCCTAACCAATCATCCTGCCTCATCCCCTCCCTCTGGCTCCATCACATGGGTTTGTACGGCAACCGTCAGCCAAGTTAAGGACAAGATCAAAGGCGTAGAAAAACGCAGCAGCGGCAATCATGCCGTCTTCACCATTCGCTTTAAATCCGCAGTTTCGGAAAGCTCTGGCAAAAACTCCCCCTTGGGTCCAGCAGCCTCAGATTTCAAGCGAGCCCGCGTCAACATCCGCGCCGCCATGGACCAATGGCTGGAAGAAAAACAACTAGGCTTTTACCACGCTTCGACTTCAATCCGCCCCACCGGCAACCGCTATGAGTGTGAAACCGGCCCTAAAATGGAGTGGGAATACAGCTGCACGGTCGATCAAGCCAAACCCACCTCCTACAGCAAACCTTTCTCCGAAGAAGAAAAAGACTATTGGGCTTACCAAATCAGTGAAAAAGTCATGGTGAATTTAAAGCGACGCTTTTATGTCACCGTCACCGCAATTGCCCTAGTCATCACTCTACTTTCTATTTTTGGTTATAATATTCTCTCTCACTTAGAAAGATCCATAAGCGATTATAAAGACACAAAAAGTGAAGAATTAGACACTCTTTTAACTAACTCCAAGAAGAAAATTGATGACTATATTAACGACAGCAAAGAAGCAAACAACGCACGCTTTGGAAAACAAATTCTAGAGATTGCAGAATCACACAAGTCACGACTTAACGTTCAAATAATCAATGCACAGCAAGCTTCGAAAAATTTAAATATCAGATTTAATACTGCCACCAGCTTATTCGAAAGTATCACAAATAAGCTCGAAAATTCAATCAACCAATCTAATGAAAACTACCTCAAGCTATATAACGAAATAAAAAAAGAGTTAACCGATCTCCAACTGAATCCGTCTGAGGCCATCACGGATACAACAGCAAAGGAACTTGAAGAAGAGAAGGATAAGCTGAAAGAGATAATTAATGAAGCGGACAGATACTACCTTTTCTATGGAACCATTAATGAAGAATTCGAATGGATTGACCAACCAAGATTTGCACTCCCCAACAATCTACCGCCCAGGAAGAGCACCCTTCCCGTCGCCCACATTGCACGCACGCTTCAACAATCATATATTTACTCCGATCCAATTTTTCCTCCTCCAGGAACAGAATCTCTCAAACAAGAACAAGCCACATCGACAACAGACCCCTCAACAAGTGAGGAACAGAAAAAAACTGTTCTTCAAGAAACAACAGCCAATCAAAAACTCAAACCTGGCCTTTTTCTGGTTGATCAAGAAATCACCATACAAGAGGTCTACTATTTCAATATTAAAGAAAAAGAAGTTTCTGAAGAGGAAGTTAAATCCAATCCGGGCCCTTATTATATTTGGATTCGCGTTCCACCTCCAAGTGCTAAAGAATCCCCCAGCAATTAAGCTCCCCGATTGACGAAGCAAAAGAGAACGCCATATATAGACTATGTCCGCTCCCCATATTCTTGTTGCTCAACTCACCGCCAAGCCTGACCAGATTGAGGAAGTCAAAGCCCGCGTCAGGGGTATGCTCGCTCCAACCCGAGCCGAAGAGGGAT
>CAWUJC010000569.1:0-2531 GCA_963922355.1 uncultured bacterium
ACAAGACCGAGAACAAGTCGGACGGCCGCGCCTACCTCCGCCCTGACGGCCCGCTGCTCGGCAGGCCGTTGTCCAAAGACGGAAATGCCTGGGAACAGTTGCTCGATGTCGAACGCCACCCCTGGCTGGCTGACCACCAAGCCGCGGGCTCTGTCGTCTTCCCCGCCACCGGCTACCTGGAGGTTGCTCTGGAAGCGACCCGCACCCTCTTCCCGGAAGGTGCCCTGGACGTCCGCTACCTGGAAATCTTCCGCCCGATGGCGCTGGACCCAGGCACCTATCTGGACCTGCGCACCACCTATCAGCCCGCCACCTCCACGCTACTCTTCGAAACGCGACCGCACGGCAGTCACGACGAACCATCCCTCGTAGCCAAGGCCATCCTGCGGGCGAGCGACTCCGCCATTGTCCCCGCTTTGCCGCAGGACTTGGTGACCTCAACTACTCCCGCCGAACCTAGCGACGACCATTACGCGGCGCTGCGGAGCGTGGGCCTAGACTACGGCCCCGCCTTTCAAACCGTGGCGACGATTCAAGCGAGCGAGCGTGGTGCCCAAGCCACCTTGCGTTGCCCAACATCATCTCCTGAATCCGGCCACTTCCTGCTTGATCCGCGCCTGGCGGACGGAGCGCTGCAGGTTATTTTCTCGGCCATCCAACAGCTCGGCGGGGCGAGCGTGGAAGACGCTCCGCTTTATCTGCCCTACCGCATGCAACGCGCCGTGGTAGTGGGAAGCGAGCCCGCCGCCTCCTGCCGTGTGCAGCTCCGTGCCTCTTCCCCGAGCGTGATTTTAGCCGACCTCGATTTACTCGATATTGAGGGACAACCCGTCGCTTACCTGCGCGGGGTGCACCTCGCTCAAGCTCAAGCCTCCCGTGGTGAGGGCGAGGCCGGTCGAGAGATCTTCCAAACCGTAGCCGTGCCCCTGGGCGACACCTCACCGCCGCCCCTTCCCAGTCCGGAAGAACTCATCACGGCAGCGCAAGCCAGCGCGTGTTCGGAACAAGCGGCAGCGTACCAAGCCTCACTGGATCGCGCCCTGGAGCTCAGCGCCGCTCCGGCGACCAACGGGCATCGGCCACCTTCTCCCTAGAATCTTGCACCCCGCCCCTTGGTTGCACCCTAATTCGGCACACAACCAGCTAACTGGAATGGTGTTGTCAAATATAGCCAGCCCCTCATAATTCTTCCCTGTGAAAGGTTACGCCGTACCCCAAAGCTTTTCCGATCTCCTCTGGGAGTCGACCGACTTGGGGCTGGAAATTCGCCTGATTAGCCAGGCAGCTTCCGGCACGGCGGAGCTGGCGACAGATGATCCCGCTGAGCGCCTCCAGACCTTGCTCAATCACTCGGCGACCTCGCGTGAAATCAACCAGCGCCTGGCCCACATGGTCGATAAGCTGGTCGAAACGCTCCCGCCGCAAAGTCACCTCCGGGTTCTCCAGATCAGCCCGATTTCCACACCGCTTTATTCCGGCCTCCCGTCCGACCAGTTGAGCTGGGACATCGTCTCACCGGACTCTAGCCCGGTCTTGCTCGGCCCCACCGTCCAGACCTTGGACTGGGACGAAGAAAAGTATCTTCCCACGGAGGCGATCAACGGCACCGCCTATGATGTTGTGATTCTTCATCACCCGAGTTTCCTAGCCCCGGCGGACAAGCTTCTGGCCCAAGTACAACGCTGCCTCCGAGTGGGCGGACGCCTACTCGTGGCTCAATACCAGCCCACCAAGTGGATGCAGCAGCTGGCCGGCGATCTGGCCCCCCTTGCCGCCACGACCTGGAGCGACCGCCTCCCCGCCTTTGGCTTTGGCGCCCCCACCGTGGCCAGCGATGCCTTTGCTTGCTTGCTCGCCACCAGCCTGGAGCAAGGCCCCGAACTAGCTGAAAGCGCCGAGGCCAGCCTGGAGGATGCCGAAGCTGCAACTAGTCCGTCGTCCCACTGGTTGGTCATCGCCGGTGAGGCGGAGGCGGAACAGGACCTAGCCCACGATCTGGCCCTACGCCTCATTCATGCCGAGCATTCGGTGGCCCTGGCTCGGGATCGCCCCATCTTCGGCCAAGACGAACTGGAAGTGCACTTCCCGTTCCAAGACGCCGCGGGCTGGGCCCAAGCGATCAAAACCCTGGAGGGCCACACTTCTCCCCGCATTCTTTACATTGGTCGGCTCAATGCCGCCGCCAACTCCTGCCCCATCGCCTCCGAGTGTTTGCCTCTGCTCAAGCTGGCCCAGAGTCTGAAAGAATCATCGCCGGCCACGCCGCCGCAGCTGACGGTTCTAACCCGCCAAGCCCTGCCCCTCCACAGCCCGGATGGCGAACTCTTCTCTACTTCCTTGCCCGCTCAAGCCGCGCTGGCCGGGCTGAGCCGCGTTCTCTTTAACGAGCACCAAGAACTGGAAGGACGACTTCTTGATTTACATCCTCATGACGAAGGCCTGAAAGCTCTGGCCGGCCCGCTCTTCGAGACCCTGCTCCAGCCGGGCGACGAGAACGAAATTGCCCTCAGCCCGACCCACACGTGGGGCCT
>CAWUJC010000570.1:0-2531 GCA_963922355.1 uncultured bacterium
GTCCTGGATGACGCGGTGCTCATTAAAGTCTACGGGTTAGCCGAATTGGGCGCTTGGGAGGCCGAGCATGCCATGCTCCAACTTGCCAAGGAGGAAGAAATCCCGAGCGTGCAGCTCCTTGGCCAAGGGAAGGATAGCACGAATGGTTTCATTGCGGTTGGCTATGAAAGTAGTCCGACATTCAATGACATCTATCAGAGAATGGATCGCGAAGCTTATCAAGCCACGTTGGAACAACTTGGGAAATCACTCCGTGTCCTCCACAACTTACCTCAAAAGAGAGGGCAGTGGATACCTTTTCAGGAAGATGCTTCTCCCAACAGCAAGCTTCACTCGAGACGCCGGTTCTCGAAAACGAACGAGCTTATCCAGGGTTTGGAAAATAATACTTTTCTAACGCCAGCGGATCGCGCATCGATCCAAACCTACGCGGCCACGATCATGCCGAGAGCCTTCTCTTCGCGACAAGCGATTCTCCATCTTGACGTACACAATGAGAATTTACTGGTGTCTAGCCAACCTCGGGTGGTGAAGCTGATTGATTGGGAGTCGGCATCGATTGGCCCCACCGAGCTAGATTTCGTTCACCCTTATCTCAATCTCTTTGGCGAAGCTTTTGGGGGGCGTCGCTTTCATGACGTGACTTCCTCCAAGACGAAGCAGAATTTTCTTTCGGCATTTGAGAGAGGCTATGGCACTTCAGTGGATTGGGAGGTGGTCGCTCTGCATGCCTTCCTCTGGTACGCGGAATTAGCTGGAAATTCCATGGGAGAGGGGGAGTTGCGTTTGGCAGCCTTTTACGCCAGAACTGGAATCGCCGGAATTGCCTATGCGGGTGGTCCCGAGGCGACTTCGACGAGCATCAAATGAGGGAGCGGCTAGCTATTCCGAAGAACTTACCAATTGAAGGCGGAGAATTTAGTATCATTAGCTTAAGACTATGCTATTTCGAGACGACGCAATTAAGAATGATCCTGTAAAAAATTGGCATCGTTCGGATAGATGTTTTTTTGCAGCTGGGGCGTGTCATATTTTAGCTCATGTATTTCTAGAGAGATACAAAGATAAAGCATACCAAGCTGTGTTGATCCAACCGAATCGAGGATTTAGAGGAACACATGTTTATGTTACTGGCGTGATCGCCTAGAACTGTACCATTGTTGATGAGCTTCTGAGTGGGTAGAACCCGAAGGACAGAAGCATGAAAAAGAGTAGAAGAACAGTTGAGCAGATCATTGCGATCTTGCGCGAAGTTGATGGCGGCAAGCCGATCCCCGAGGCTTGCCGGGAACATAATATCAGCCCGCAAACCTACCACCGGTGGCGGCGCAAGTACGGGCAGATGGAGCTCAAGGATGCCCGGGCGTTCAAGGCCATGGAGAAAGAAAATTCGGAACTCAAGAAGCTGGTGGCCGACCAGTTGCTAAAGATCCGTATACTGGAGACCATCAACGCAAAAAAATGGTAAGCCCGGGGCATAAGCGTGCCGCGGTGGTCGAAGTTGTCGAGGAAGGGCTGTGCTCGCTGCGTGCAGCCGCCCGGGCGGTGGGGCTATCGTGGTCGAGCTTCTGTTACCGGGCCAAGAAGGCCAGCGACTGGATGGTGCGCCTGGTGGGAGAGATCATCCGGCTCTCGAAGGAGCACCCCCGCTACGGCTATCGGCGCATCCGGGCATTGCTAGTGCGGGAGGGTTGGACGGTGAGCCGCAAGCTGGTCCAACGCATCCGGCGAGCGGAGGGGCTCATCGTCAAACCGTCCCAACGCAAACGGCGTCGCCAGGGCAAGAGCACGGGCAAGTTCCCGCAGAAGGCCAAGCGACCCAACCACGTCTGGAGCTGGGACTTCGTGGCGGTTCGCCGCTGCGGTTGCTGGCGCTGCTCGACGAGCACACCCGCCAATGCGTGAGCCTGACGGTGGCGCGTAGCCTCAAGGGCGAGGATGTGGTTGCGGCGTTGAAGAAAGCCATCGCTCGGCGCGGAGCCCCGCAATATATAAGAAGCGACAACGGGCCTGAGTTCATTGCCGAGGTCACTCGTGAACATCTCGAAAAGGAGAAAATTAAGACCTTATATATAGATCCAGGCAGTCCCTGGCAAAACGGGCATGCCGAGAGTTTTAACAACCGGCTGCGCGACGAGTGCCTCAATCAGGAACACTTCCTCTCCATGACCGAAGCTCGCGTCGTCATCCAAGCTTGGGGTCGACGCTACAACCGCTTCCATCCCCACAGTCGATTAGGCTTCCTTGCCCCCAACACCTTTGCCAAACTCTGGCAACAGCTCGAAGGGGACCTGACGCGAGTCCTTGACTGCGCTCGGCCTCCGGCCTCGCTGCGTCAAGGACTCATCCCCCAACCGCAACCCCTAACCCCATAACCAACCCTCCAGATAGTCTCATCCAACTTGGCACAGAAAACGGAGTCCGATCATTACGGATAGTAATTATGCTTTTGATTGGCATGGATATTCAAAAAGAGAGCAGTTTGAATCTCATTATTTCCAGAAAATGAAGAGACTATTTCCAGGTTGGGA
>CAWUJC010000571.1:0-2521 GCA_963922355.1 uncultured bacterium
CTGGTTTTGTTGATCTTGGTTGTTCTGCTGATCCTGCTGGTTCTGTTGTTGATCCTGATTTTGCTGCTGGTCCTGATTCTGTTGCTGATCTTGGTTCTGCTGATCCTGCTGGTCTTGTTGGTCCTGTTGATCTTGCTGTTGTTGATCCTGTTGCTGCTGCTTTTGCTCTTCCTGCTGTTTCAGCTCCTCGAGCTTCTTCTTCACGTAATCGTAGTTGTACTGGGCGTCGGCATCTTCTGGATTCAGCGCCAGGGCGCCCTCGTAATTCTCCAGCGCCTTTTCCCACTTGGCGATGGTGTCTTGCGCGTTGCTCTGCACCGTGGCCTGGCCCTGCCGATAGAGAGAATTGCCGAGGTTGTAGTAAGCCTCCTGTTGGAGTGACAGATCCGGCGAAGCCAGCACCTTCTCAAAAGATGTGATCGCTTCGGCAAAATTCCCTGCCTTGTACGCCGCCGCGCCACTGTTCAGCTCGAGCTTATAGTGCTCAGGGTCTGTGCTATCCTCCGGCGCTTGAGCGAGGACCCCTTGGTAGATTTTTTCGGCTTGCTCGTACTTGCCTTCCGCATACATCGCTTCCGCTTCTTGCGGATCAGAGGCCTGCCCCAAGCTGACGCCCAAAGTCAACGCGCCGATGACCAGCGCCTTGGCCACACCAGTCACATTACTCACGGGGCGGCGTGACGTCGTTTGAGAAGTGGCACCGGGAAACTCCTGCAACTTACGTGCTGTGGCATGCACATCATCTTCCACGGTTGGTTCTGGCACGGCGTCGTGGTCCAAGGTGTTGACCGGACGAATATCCGCCCCTTCAAACTTCTGGCGACGTGGACGACGGCGCTCCAGCAACATCAACTCCAGCATGAGCAGCATGAGGCCCAAGGCGAGCGGCCACTGGAAGCGCTCGATGTACACCTTGGTCCGACGAGAAGCGAGGTCACGCTCTTCCAGCTTCTCCAAGTGCTCCGTGTAAATCTTGTCCAGACCTTCGCCCCGCTTGCCCAGCGGCTCGTAAGCCCCGCCGGTCACGTCGGCGATTTTCTTCAGCGTCTCGTCGTCCAACTTGGTTTTCACGAACTCACCGTTTTCATCGCGAACAAACTCGGTCTGCCCCTGGCGATTGGTCACCGGGATGAGTTCCCCTTCCGCCGAACCAATACCCACCGTGTAAATGGTCACGTCGCGCTCGGCAGCGTCACGCGCCATGGCCAAGGCACTCCCTTCCAAGTCCTCACCGTCGGTCAGGAGCACGAGGATTTTTTGATTGGCCTGCTCGGTGGCAAAGGCTTCTTCCGCCACTTCGATGGCGCGGGCGAGGTCAGAGCCCCCTTTGGGGATGATGTTCGTATCCAACGCCCGCAGCGACCGCATAAAGGCGCGGTGGTCAAGCGTCAGCGGACACTGGAGGAAAGCGTCGCCAGCAAAGGCAATCAAGCCAACCCGGTCGCCACCGATCTTTTCCACCAGATCGGTCACGGCCAGCTTGGCACGCTCCAGGCGGTTCGGGCGAATGTCTTCGGCCAGCATGCTGCGAGAGGTATCCACGGCAATGAGGATATCGATCCCCCGGCGGCGGACTTCCTGCCACTCAAAGCCCCAAGTCGGCCGCGCCATGGCAATGAAGAGACAAGCCACTCCGGCCACCAGCAGTACTTGTTTGGCCAGGCGCGCTGTCGGCGAGACGCTGGCCGTCAACTGCGCCAGCAAATGTTTGGCGGCAAAACTCTCCAGCTTGCGCTGGCGCGAACGGGCCGAGGCCCAAAACAGCGCGACCATCGCCACACAGAAGACGAGGCCGATCAGCAACCAAATGGGGGATTCAAAACGGATCATTACGGCAGCCTCCTTAAGCGGGTGTTGGCCAAGCCAACTTCGAAGCCGAGGAAGAGAAACGCTGGCAGGAGCGCCCAGTAGAAGAGTTCGTCGAACTTCTGGTATTTGTGCACCTTGGCCTTGGTCTTCTCTAATTGGTCGATTTCGTCGTAAATCCGCATGAGCGATTCTTCGTCCGTCGCGCGGAAGAACTTGCCCCCGGTCATGTCAGCGATTTCCTTGAGGGTGTCTTCGTCCACTTCAGCCTGGATGGCCCGCGTCTGATTAAAGAACGAATTGCGCACCGGCATATGCACGACACCGCCCTTGCCCGCCGCAATGGTATAAACCTTCACGCCCAGGGCCTTGGCCGCTTCCGCCGCCATGAGCGGCGAGACCTCACCGGTGTTGTTCACGCCGTCAGTCAAAAGAATGACCACCTTGCTCTTGGCCTTTTCGTCACGCAGGCGCTGGACACTCGCCGCCAAGCCCATGCCGATGGCCGTGCCGTCCTGCCGGCGGCTGATCTGCAGGCGCTCAAAGTTGCGCAACAACCAGTCGTGATCCAGCGTCACCGGACTGATGAGGAAGGCTTTTCCGCCGAAAGCCACGATGCCGATGCGGTCATTGGGGCGGTCGCGGATGAAGTCTTCCATCACGCGTTTCACCACCTGCAGGCGATTCAAGCGCTGGCGCCCCATGGTCAAATCCG
>CAWUJC010000572.1:0-2501 GCA_963922355.1 uncultured bacterium
GCCACCCGTGCGCTTGCGCGGAGTCGTCAGAGACTTCTCCGGCTTGCTCTTGGTGATGGCATCATTACGCTGCAGCTCGGTGTAACGCAAGGAAGGCGTTATCGGGCGGAAGCTCTTGAGCAGGGGGTTTACTTTGCGTGCCATGGTGGTGTTGCGGTTAAATTCTTGGTTTGTCTAGTGAGGCTAGGAGTCGTTGAGGGGCGTTACACCAGATCGATGGTTTCGCCTTCTTTGAGGGTGACGATGGCCTTCTTCCAGTCAGGTTTCTTGCCGTAGTTGGCGTAGCGCTGGCGAACCTTCTTGCCGGCGACCGGCATGGTGTTGACGCGCAGCACGGTCTTCTTGAAGACGGAACGGACCGCGAAGCGGATTTCCTGCTTCGTCGCGTCGGTCGCCACGTTGAAGACGTACTGGTTCTTCTCGCTCAGGGCGGTGGCCTTTTCCGTCACCACAGGGTGCTTGAGGATGTCGTAGGGGTCGCGCATGGGTTCAGGGTCGGTAGAGATTCTTAGTTGAGGCGCTGGGCCAACGTTTCCAGAGCGGCGTCGGTGGCCAGGATGCGGTCGTATTTAAGCAGATGCTCGGCGTTGAGGTCGGAAGCCGTCACGGTGTCGAGCAGCTGGCTGTTGCGGGAGGAAAGCAGCACGTTGGTGTCGATGCCATCGAGCACGAGCAAGGCGCGGCAATCCTCGTTAAAGTTGAGCTGACTAAAGAGAGTCTTGGTCTTGGGGGCTTCAAGCTTCGGCGCATTGACGACGAAGACATCGCCAGCGAGAACGCGGGCGCTGATCGCCTTGCGCAGCGCGAGCTTCTTGACCTTCTTGCCGGTCTTCTTGGAGTAGTCGCGCGGCACGGGGCCGTGCACGACACCACCACCACGCCAGAGCGGTGACTGCTTGTAACCGGCACGGGCGTTACCCGTGCCTTTCTGGCGCCAAGGCTTCTTGTTCGAGCCGCTGACTTCACCCTTGGTCTTCACCTTATGAGTGCCGGCGCGGCGATTGGCGCGATAAGCCACCACGGTTTCGTGCACCGCCTGGGTGCCGATACCGTTTTCGATCAGCTCAACCTTGAGCTTAGCGGCAGCGTCTTTCGCGCTGAGAGGTTTTTCGGTCGTTGCCATGGTTCAAATTCTCCGTTGCTTATTTGCCCTTCTTGGCGGCCTTGAGCGGGTTCATGGCCTTGGATTCCTGCGCCTGCTTCTCGCGCGGCTGGCCCTTGATGGCGGTGCGAACCACGACCAAGCTGCCCTTGGCGCCGGGGACAGCCCCCTTCACGAGCAGAACGTTGTCATCTTCGCGAATCTGCACAACGCGCAGGTTCTGCACGGTCACGCGCTTGTCGCCCATGTGACCAGGCATGGCCTTGCCCTTGGGGATACGGCCCGGGGTCGAGCCCATGCCGATACCACCGGGGCGGCGGTGCATCTTGGAACCGTGGGAGGCGGGCTGGCCGTGGAAGCCGTGGCGCTTCATCACGCCCTGGAAGCCGCGGCCCTTGCTTAGGCCAATCACGTCAACGATCTGCCCAACGGCAAAGCGGTTCACGGTGATCTGGTCGCCCACTTTCACGTCCTTGTCCGCGTCGTCGCCGTTGAGGCGAAACTCACGCAGGGTGTGTTTGGGGCTGACGCCGGCTTTCTTAAAGTGGCCCTGGAGCGGCTTGCTCACGCGGGATTCCTTCTGGTCCTTGACGCCGACCTGGACGGCTTCGTAGCCCTCCTTTTCCGTGCCCTTGATCTGGACGACGGTGTTGGGATCGGCAGCGATGACGGTCACGGCGGTGACCACCCCGGCGTCGTCGTAGACGCGGGTCATGCCCAGCTTGTGTCCTAAAATTCCAATGCTCATGTCAGGTTCGCCTGTCGGAGGCGGTTAGCTGTTACGGTTAAAGTCGCAGAGTTTCCGGTGGAGTTCCGGGTTAGATCTTGATGGTGATGTCGACGCCGGCCGGGAGATTGAGCTTCTTGAGCTCGTCCACGGTCTTGGCCGTCGGGTGGAGGATGTCGATGAGGCGCTTGTGCGTCAGGAGCTGGAACTGATCCATGCTCTTCTTGTCGACGTGAGTGGAGCGGTTCACGCTCAGGCGTTCGACCTTGGTCGGAAGCGGGATGGGGCCAGCGACCGCGGAACCGGAGCGGGTCGCGGTTTCGGAGATTTCAGTGGCCGCGCGGTCGATCACCTGGTGATCGTAGCCTTTGAGGCGGATGCGGATGCGGGTTTCTGCCATAGTCGTGTCCTGGTAAGTTGCGTGAGTTCTTCTAAACGGTTAGGGGGCTTATTTTTGCTCCGTGATTTGTGCCACGATGTTGGCCGGCACTTCTTCAAAGTGGGAAGGCTCCATGGAGTAGGCGGCGCGGCCCTTGGACATGGAACGTAAGTTGTTGACGTAGCCGAACATCTCGGAGAGCGGCACATCAGACTTGATGATGCTGTCGCTGCCATTGGCGGTCATTTCACCAATCTTGGCGCGGAGGCGGTTGAGGTCGCCCATGATGTCCC
>CAWUJC010000573.1:0-2477 GCA_963922355.1 uncultured bacterium
CAAGATGGCCTCCGCCTGGGCCAAAAAAGATAAAGACACAGTCCGCCGTGAATCACTCGATCTCATCTTTGGCGGCGCTCCTCAACTCGGTCCCTGGTACAATCTGGCCAAGAGCCTCAAAGACTACGAGAAGGGCAAGACCATGCCGCTCTATCTCTTTCTCGCGCAACGCGGCTTCGGCTTCTTCCCCCATTACGGGGGCCCAACCAGCAAGCTCCTCGGCCACGTGGCCATCGCGTACAGCCTCTACAATACCTACGTCGATTTTCAGTGGCATTTTTACGGACGCCCGTCACAGCTTGGAGGCATCTCCTACATCCTCACGGGCAAACATGATGCCGTCCCAACCGTGGGTTGGGGCAGCAAGTTCATGAACTTTACCGGTTCGCCCACCGAGACAATCTTGCAAGGTAACGCGATCCTGGACCGTTACGTCCCGGTTCCCGATTTACCGAAGGAGTATCGCGAAGCGGTTCTGCGGAATCTCTTCCGAACCCAAGCCAACCAGGCGGCCTGGGAGCAAGCCAAGGACGCCGACATCTTCCAGCGGGGCGAAGGTTCCTCCTGGCATGCCGCGCGAGAAAATGTGCTCCAGAACAACTACTTTCAGCACTGGCGCTATTGGTTTCAGCGCGTCTGGTTCTACCACTATGTCTACCCGCAAGTTTACCAAGCCATGCAGGGCCAGCCGCTGGATGTCTGGGCTGGCTTTAGCCAGAAACCACCACCGGAGATTGCCTCCCTCCCCGCCGCTGAGCGGCTAGCCAAGTACGGCGATGCCTTCGATCCGGCCAGCAAGTATTGGGATTACGAAAAGTACTACACGCGCAAGTTCTTTGAAAACTGGGTGACGGAATGGGAAAAAGGCATGGATACGAGCGACGTCCACGCTCGGCGCTTCTACACGGCCTTGGAAGATCGTGGCGGACGAAACTGGCAAAAGGCCGTGGTGGATGAACTCATGCGTTATTACCTGGAGGGTGAAGCTTTCTTTAGCGCGCAGCCACAACGTCCAGAGGGCCCCCAACCCCGGCTTGATGGCACCCAGCAACAAGCCTTGGCCAACTATGAAGCCGGGCTGCAGAAGCTCCCTCGACGGACAGCTGAAGGCATCTTGCTCGAAACCCGCGGCAAAGGGCGCGGGATGATTGAACAAATCGAAGGTCTCTACTGGCATCCCGCCGTCCTGGAATCCCTTCAAGCCGCGCTCCTGCGTTCGGCCGAAGGCCAACCGGAGTATCAGCCCCAAGAGCCCAAGCTGAACTTTAAGATACCCAACCCGGTGGCGCGATCGGGGCGCAACATCCGGCTGGATGCCTCCGTCCAAGGTGACTCGAAAGAGCTCCCGGACGACCTCCAATTCAAGGTCGAGTACCGTAAAGTGGCCGAACACAAGGGAGAGAGGCCCGATGCGGTCCTCCTTGATGACGTGCGCCTGGCCTTTGGCACGGAGCTAAAGGACGAGGACCTTTTGGTGGTAGAACACGAGGCCACGCTCACCGCTTTCTCCCCTTCCGATTCCAGTTTCAAGTTAAGTGAGAAACGACCTGTTTACTGGCTGGACCGGAATCCCGACGACGAGACCACCACCGCCAGTGAACTAGGTGATGAACCGGAGGACGAAGAACCGGACAACCCCGGCTTGGTAGAAGAAGGTCGTGGGGTCGCCGACCAAGCCATTACCGCGTCTGAAGATGCGGAAAACGCCTGCCAAAAAGCCCGCGCGGCAGCTAACCGGGCGGAGGGCATCGCCAACCAGGTGGCTGAGTTATTGAGTCAGGCGGAGCAGGAAATCCAAAGGCTGAAGACGCAACTGGAGAAGCTACGTTCAACCGGTCAAGAACTTGAACAAATCCAAAATACCGTCAACGCGTCTGCCCAGACGCTAGCCCAAGTGCGAGACCCCTTGGGCCAAGCGGCCCTGAAGACTTGCGAGCTGACCCAACAACTCAAGGACGCCACCACCCAAAAGACGCGCAATTCCTTGATGGATCAAATTAAGACTGCCTTTGGCGAAGCCACCCAACTCTATAACAAAGCCAAAGCTGCTTACGACAAGCTTCGGGCCGAGCGAAAGAGAGCCGAAGCCCTTGCGCCACTACTGAGTGCCGCCCAGCAAACGGTAGCTCGTCTTGATAACCTTTTCCCGGCGATTGCGGATGGACTGGCGGAATTTGAGCATCACCTCGTCAATGCCCGCCGCCACTCAGCCCGCGTGACGGAGGCGATTGACCGGGCCGAGCAGCTCCGCAGTCAAAGCGCCGCGTTGGTGGCGGCCTCACCCGCGGATGCAACGCGCACCGAACTGGAAGCCCAACTGGGCCGAATTACCAGCGCACTGAATGGCCCGAAGGACTGCACCACACATCTCTCCGAGCAACTCGGCAAGCTAGATGACCGGCTGGAGAAAATGAGGGAAAAGGAAGCCAAGCTGAGGAATGACTTTGAGGAATTGCGGGTCGAATTAGCCAAGTTGG
>CAWUJC010000574.1:0-2463 GCA_963922355.1 uncultured bacterium
GTCACCTTGGTGCCTAACGCCTGCAGCACCAGAATGGCCACGATGGATACCATGGCAATGATGATGCCGTACTCCACTAGGGTCTGCGCACGTTGGCGCCTTCGTTGTCGAAACGGAGGCGAAAGGGAGGAACGCGCACGACGCTGGTGCGGGAGTTGCCGTTTCATGCCCGACTCACCTCCTTTCGCCAGCCCGACAACGTCCACCACGCGCGCCACAAAAGGCGGGAGACTGTTCGACCGATCAGTCGTGGAGCCTGGCGCGCAGGCGAGCTTGGCTCGCCATTTATTGTTAGTGTGATCGCATCCACGTCGATGCCATGGGTGTCGTCTGCGGGTGGGGGTGGGAAAGCTTTGGGTCCTAAATCCAAGATCAATTTAAGGGCTCCGAACCAATGTGGCAACCCGAATAGCTAGGAGAAAACGAGAGGGACGAAAGCGAGCCATCTGGGCACAAAAAAAGAACGAAGAGAATGGGACCCTTCGTCCTTCTTTCCAGGCGCGAGAAGCGTCGGTCTTAGCTAGAAGAACCGGACTGAGCTTCGTCGAGCTTGTTGTTAATGGTGGAGAACACCTGGGTGACCTTGGTACCCAGGGCCTGCAGCACGAAGATGGCCACCACGGAAATGAACGCCAGGATAAGGGCGTATTCCACGAGGGTCTGACCACGCTTGTCTTGCTTGAGACGCCAGAAAGCGTTCTTGGTGCGAACAACGAGTTTTGTCAGCATGTTACTTTTTCACCTCCTTTCGTACGAAATCGGATAAAGCTAAAGAAAACATCGAGGGAAATTGAGTACCAAGAAACTGGTGCTCAAAAAAGTAACCGGGGTGTAGGTGAGTCCGAGTCATGGCAAGCAAACGGAGGCTTTGATTAGCGCATCCCTCGTAGATTAAACTTTGGCGCTGGTGGGGGCGCTTGTCAATATCAGCTTGGCTTTCAAACTGCACAGAAAAATAATTAAGGAAGCCAAAGCAATTGCTTCTCAAGCACTTCGGTACGCCAATTATTTTTGCTCCTTCGCAGCACAACATCCCTTTGTTAACGACCGAGAGGCGCAAAGTTTTAGCGAATCTTTCTTCTTCGAGCGGCGTCCAAGTTTTATTCCCTCTCTGCACCCCCTGGCTCCAGGCTTGCCCCGCCCGGAAGCTGGGATAGGATGCCCTGATGAACACCAGCCCGACGCCCCCACCTCCGCCGCCAGAACCAGTGCCGGCGCCGCCGCCACCAGCTTCCTCTGGTGGGCGTGTAATGGGTTGCCTCGCCATCATGGGGCTTCTCGTTCTGCTCGGGAGCCTGACGATTAATCTGGTGCTCTTCGTTGCCTTGGTGGCCGACGCTGAATCCACCACCATGGCGACATCTGGCCCCAACCGGCCTTACCAAGAAATCCTCGTCGATGGCCAACGATCCGCCGACGACAAGATCATCCAACTGGAGATCAACGGCGTCATCACCAATTTCTCCGAGAGCGAACTAAGCCCCAGCATGGTGGAAACCTTCCGCCGGCAGGTGAAACAAGCGCTGAAGGACGACAACGTCAAAGCTATCCTGGTGCGCATCAACTCCCCGGGTGGCGAAGTCCTCGCCAGCGACATCCTTTACCACGAAATCAAAAAAGCCTCCGCGGAGAAGCCCGTCCTCGCCTACATGGAAAGCGTGGCAGCCTCGGGTGGTTTCTATGCCGCGATGGGAGCCGAAAACATCATGGCCAATGAACTGACGCTCACCGGCAGCATCGGGGTCATCGTCCAAACGCTTACCTACCAACAGCTGGGTGAAAAAGTAGGCGTCGACTTCTACACCTTCACCTCCGGCCCGAACAAATCCATGTTCGGTGGGCCCAACCCGATCACGCCCGAGCAGGAAGACCTCATCCGCGGCATCGTGGGAGAGTCCTACGACCGCTTCCTCACCATTGTGGCCGAATCCCGCGAGCTGGAAGCCGATGCCCTCCGGACCACGCTCGCCGATGGGCGCGTGCTCACTGGGCAACAGGCCCTCGACGGCAAATTGGTCGACGAGTTGGGCTACCTGGACGACGCGTTCGCCAAAGTTCGAGATTTGGCCAAAGCCCCCGACGCTAAGATCATGCGTTATCGCCGTGAGCTGAATATTTTCGAGGTCTTCAGCGCCCTTGGTCAGGCGCAGTCGAATCCGGAGATTAAGGTTAACCTCCTGCCTGACATGCCGCGCCTCCAGTCCGGCATCCCCTACTACTTGGCGCCGTACCTTTTCCAGAGTCAGTAGCCGTCTGCGGCCATGGAATCCGTCGAGACACCGGAGCTTAAAGACAAGCTCAACGAAGCCCTCCTGTCGGATCCCGTCGTGATGGGAGTCATCGGGGGGATCATGATCGCGGCCATATTGGCCACGTTCATCCTGGTCAGTCTCCTCATCTACCTGAAAGTTAAAGGGCGGTTGGCCTACAATCTGGTCCCCGCCCTCCGCCTCCCTCTCTGGG
>CAWUJC010000575.1:0-2459 GCA_963922355.1 uncultured bacterium
GGCTGGTCTCGGGGTCTGGTCGGTAGCCCATGCGCTCGGCGGCGCGTTGCACACGGCGGCGGGTTTTTTCCGGAATCTGGGGGTTGTTATTGAGCGCCCGAGAAACTGTGGCGCGGGAAAGACCAACTTTGGTCGCAATATCTCCCAAGCTAATTCCGGTTGGCGACCTTGCCATACGCAAGGTTGCACGAGATTTACTCCTTTTGGCAAGCATGGCGTCTTGTTCAAGAAGGGTTAAATCCCCCGCCAGAAGCGGCTGGCTTTCGTGCCTTCGGCCGCATTCCAGGGCAGTGGAAGGTCAACGTGGCGGATCATCTCCACGTGCCCGTCGCAGTAGAGGATGGCGTTGCGGCCTTCGTGTCGGTTTTCGACGTAGGTGGTAAATTGTTGCTGGAACCAGGAGGCGCCAAAGATGATCTGAGCGTTGCAGTCCATCAGGAGCATGGTGGCGGCGGGTTCTTGGATGAGGTTCCGGCGGGGTTGACGTTCGGTGCCATAGTTGCCGGAGCTGTTGTCGGGCAGGTGGCTGTTCATGCCAAAGCCGCGGTTGCTGCTGTTGGAAACGATGGGAGCGGCGGCGTTGTCGCGGTCACCGGGTTCGGCTGCGCTGGGCGACACGAAGATGGAGTCTTCTAGATCTGTCCAGTCGACTGTTCCGCTGGTGCGAAGCAGGTAGGGGGCGAGATGATCCCGGTTCCAGAGTTGGTTATTGGCGTCGCGCGGAGCTGGCCAGCGCCCTTGGTTGTCGATCTCATATTGACCAAAGAGTGTGTAGATTTGCCGCAGGTTGCTGGTGGTCTCTGAGGTCCGCGCCGAGCGAATGGTGTTACTGAAGGCAGGAAAAGCCAGCGCGGCGAGAACGGCCAAGACGGCCACCACGACGAGGAGTTCAACCAACGTGAAACCGCGGTGGCAGGACGGAGAAGGAGTGAGAATCTTCATCGAAGTGTGGGGGGATTACGGGGCTGGCGTTCCGGCCACTTTGTTGCTTGGGGTTTGCTGGGTAAGGGTGAGCTTCGGTGGTTGGACGATTTCGGAGGGCGAGGGGTAAGGAGTGGCTCCCGGAGTTGGTGTGGCGGCGAGGAAGGCAGCTTCGGCCTCCTTTTGCTTTCCGGCGGGGAAGGTAAGGTAGACCAGTGTATCGCCCAGCGGGGTGCCGACCTTGAGCGGATTGCCGAGGAAGTCGTACGCGGTCAGGCCTTCCATGGCCGGAACGGCGGCGGTGGCGTGGTCAAGGCGCGGGGCGAGGACGGCCACCATCTTATCGTCCGGGCTGTGTTGGCCGGGCTGGAAGAGAAACCACTCGATGCCCGGCTTCACGGTTTTGCGCTCGGCAAAGTCGCGGCCGTCCAACTGCCAGGTGAAGTTGGAGTAAGCGGCGGCGGAAGGATCAAGCTCACCGTTGCGCATGACGAGGCAGCTCCAATCAATGTTCTGGCCGCTATGGCCGTAGTCGAAGCCAATCATGGTGTAGAGGATGATCTTGTCGATGCCTTCCGAGAAGAGGATGAGCTGGAAGGCTCCTTGGCGGTCGGCGTTTTGGCGGATGAGTTCGAGCGGCGACGTCTTCCCGTTGAAGAGATGGTAGCCCATGCCGGTATCGGCTAGGCGGCGCATCTGCTGGGTCTCGGTGACCCAAAGATCCTGTTCCTCGGCTTTCGTCGTGGCGCGCCAATCCTTCATCATCCGATCTTCGAGCCGGGTTTGGAACATGCCCTCGGGATTCAGGGTTTCGTCGGCGGTGTCGCCGATGTAAGCGTGGAAGGAGCCGTCGTCTTGGTACTTCTCGATGCCAAGTCGGGTCATCCGGGCCATCCAATCTTTGCCCTTGTCCCCAATGGTGGCGTGGGTGCCGACGATGGGAGCCTTGGTGCCGGTGGCTTTGGCGGCTTGGTAAGCCACTTTACTCAGTTCCAGGTAGTCTTCGTCGTACGAATCGCCGTGATGCCATTGCTTGGGGTAGCCAAGTTCCGGACGCCAGTCTTTGAACCAGAATTCGCCCCAGGGTTCGTTCCAGATCTGCCAGGCGTCGATTCGACCTTCGTTATGGGTAACGACTTTGGTGACGTAGTTGCCGTATTCTTGATAGTCCTTCGGCTGCCACCACTGGTCGAGCCAGCCGCCTTTAACGTCGCTGCGCTGGACGCGAGCCCACTGGGGGGTGTGGGCCAGGACTCCCATGAGGGCATGATCGTACTTGCGGTAGAGGTCGATCATTTTGTCGTTATAATTGTACTTCCCCTTTTCGGGTTCGAACGTGCTCCAGTAGGTGGTTTCGTAGCCTTGTGGACCATGGAAGCGGTTCCAGTTGGCCCCAATGGCTTTGGAGGAATAGAGGTGCGGTTCGTAAGCATCGACGTGCACGCCAAAGGAGGACTCGGGGGCGATACGTCCCCAGAAGCGCGGCTGCCGCAGCCAGAAGTAGATGTTCTCGGCGATGGGGCTAAGGCGTTTGCCGT
>CAWUJC010000576.1:0-2457 GCA_963922355.1 uncultured bacterium
GTCACCAAGTCGAAGTTCGACAACAAGTACGGCTGCCGCCACAGTCTCCTCGACGGCATCAACCGCGGCACCGACGTGATGATCGGCGGCAAGGTCGCCATGGTCCTCGGCTACGGCGACGTCGGCAAGGGCTGCGTCCAGGCCGCCAAGGGCCTCGGTGCCCGCGTGCTGGTGACGGAGATCGACCCGATCAACGCCCTGCAGGCCGCGATGGAAGGCTACGAAGTGGTGACCATGGAAGACGCCGCCAAGATCGGCGACATCTTTGTCACCACCACCGGTAACGTCGATGTCATCACCCGCGCCCACATGGACGCGATGAAGGATCAGGCCATCGTGTGTAACATCGGCCACTTCGACAGCGAAATTCAGGTTCGCGCCCTTTACAGCGACAGCGGCCTCAAGCGCATCCAGGTCAAGCCGCTGGTCGACCAGTTCCAGTGGCCGGACGGCAAGGTCATCACCGTGCTGGCCGAAGGCCGCTTGGTGAACCTTGGTTGCGCCACCGGTCACCCGAGCTTCGTGATGAGCGCCAGCTTCACCAACCAGGTGGTGGCGCAGATCGAACTCTGGCAGAAGCGCGACGAGAGCACCTACGAGAAGGGGAAGCTTTACGTCCTGCCGAAGAAGCTCGACGAGAAGGTCGCCGCGCTGCACCTGCCGAAGCTCAACGCCAAGCTGACCAAGCTGACGCCCGAGCAGGCCGAGTACCTTGAAATTCCGGTCGAAGGCCCGTTCAAGCCCGAGTTCTACCGGTACTAATTCCCGATTTGTTTCGGATCAGAAAAGGCGGTCTCCCCGGAGGCCGCCTTTTTTGTGGTTCTTCTACTCGTAGCTCGAGTTGCTACTTCGTGTGAGCTGCTTTCTTGAACTTAAGTTCCTTTACCGCCATGGCGGCGAAGATGACGCCGAGGGCGAGCCAAGTGTTGGGCTCGAGTTCGCGGTGCATGAAGATCAGGCCGACAAAGACCCCAACGAGCGGCACGAGGTAATTGTTGAGCGAGGTGAAAGTGGGGCCGGCGCGGTCGTTGAGCAGGATGTAGAGAAGCGTGACGATGGCGGAGGGGAGGACGCCCATCACGATGACCAGCAACCAAGCTTCGGGCTCCGGGTCCATTTCCAGCGGCTTCTCAAAGATGAAGGCCAGGATCAGCGCTTGGACTGAAGCGCAGACCAGCAGGATGTAGGTTTTGCGCACCGCATTACCGGGCGGCAGCCAGCGCAGGAGAATAAGGGCAAAGGCCAGGCTGGCGGAGGAGAGCAGGATCGCGCCTTGCGGGATAATGTTTTCGGCAAATTGGGCAGCATCCCCGAATCCGACCAGTAGCAGCACGCCAAACATCCCGAGGGCGGTGCTGAGAATCGCCTGCCAGGTGAAGCGTTCGCCGGGGATGAGGAAGCGGGCAAAGACCAAGGTGAAGATCGGCGTCATGCCCATGAAGATCGAAGCGATGTCACTCGGCACGTGGCGTTCGCCAAAGGGCAGGCAGGCGAACGGGATGGTGCCGTCAAAGAAGGCGATCACGGCGATGAAGCTCCAGAGCTTCCAGGTTGGCCACGCTTTTTGCCGGGGATCGGGTGGCGTAGGTTTCTCCAGCCAGGGAAGGAGCAGGGAGAGAGTTAAAGCGCCGATCAGAAATCGGCAGGCCGCCATGGAAAAGGGCGGGAAGGAATCGTTGGCGATCTCAATCAGCAAATACTGCGACCCCCAGATCAGCGCAATCGCGGCGAGCAGGATGTAGTTGATCGCCAGATCGCGGTTCATGGCGCGTTTTCTTCTTCCAGATACCGGATGGCACGGTGAATCGCATCCTCGTTTGAGTGCGTGGATTGAACGGGAGCGGTCTCTTCCACCAAGTTGCCGGCGTCTTGTTGGATCACCACTTTGCCGCGCAGTTCGGGTGTTAGGCCTCGAATGATGAGGTCTCCTTGGCGTAGATTGATCAGAAGCTTCTGCAGCTCATCGGTGCGGAGGCGGATTCTGACGTTGGCTTCGACGTCGGTCAGCCAGCCATCTTCTTCGATCACGTAGTCATAACTAAACCCGGCGTCGCGTTTCTCTCCACGGGCGCGGATGCGGCTACCTGGAGCGCCAAAACCACGGGCTTGGCCAATGGCCTGGAAGATCGGCATCGAGGAGGCGGGGGGATCGGCCACCATGCGGGGTGGTTGCGGTTCCCCGCGGGAATGCCGCGGAATTTCTATTTCCGGTGCAACGATGGAATCGTAAGTAGGAGCTTCGCCCTCGACCTTGGGCAGTACCGTGCTTGGGCGACGGTATGTCTTGCTTTGGTTGGGCAGATCTTGCAGCAGAATGATGTCCAGGTTGGCGCGGTTGGCCGTGATGGTGATGTCGTAGAAGGGGTGCCTGCCTTCGGCCACCGTCCGCAGCTCGGCCCGTTGCGGCGTGGCGAGGAGCACCCCGGCGAGGATGACGAGGAGCAGGCCGACCGAGGC
>CAWUJC010000577.1:0-2456 GCA_963922355.1 uncultured bacterium
CATCTCGACACCGTCAGCGTCAAAGGCATGACCGTGGCGCCCTTTGATCCAGCGCTCAAGCGGGGGCGGCTTTACGGTCGTGGCGCTTCCGACACCAAGGGCCCCATGGCGGCGATGCTCTGGGCGGCGCATCTCTGGCACCAACGCTCGGCTGCTGAGCGACGTGGTCTGGAACTCAGCTTTGCCGGGTTGATGGGCGAGGAGCACGGAAACGAAGGGGCCATTGCCTGGCATCAAGATGGAGTGAAGGCCGATCTGGTCCTCGTGGGGGAACCGACCAGCATGAAAGTCGTCCACGCCCACAAAGGAGCCTTGTGGTTCGAGCTGCACACCCGGGGCCATGCCTGCCATGCCTCCACGCCGGAAAACGGAGAGAATGCGATTTACCGGCTGGCCGACGTGCTGCGCCGCGTGGAGAAAAAGCTTTTGCCGAAGGTCCAGCGCTTTCGGCATCCTTTGCTGGGGCGAGCCAGCTTGAGTGTCGGAACGGTGGCTGGCGGGCAGAAGGTGAACATCGTGCCCGACGCCGCCCGCTTGGTCGCCGATGTGCGAACCGTGCCGGGGCTCACACCCAAGGTGCTGAAGGGGTTGATCCGCGAGGTCATGGCAGACATGAAACAACCTCCGCGTTTCCATCTCCTGCGGGATAATCCGGCGCTGGATGTTACTCCCCAACATCCTCTGGTCGCCACCGTGGCAGACTCAGCCCAAGGTCTGGCCGTCGCTCCCTGGTTCTGCGATGCCAGCGTGGTGGCTTCACCCAGCGTGCCTGCCGTGGCCATTGGCCCGGGCTCGATTGCCCAAGCCCATACCAAGGATGAATACATCCGTGTCCGCGAGTTGGAGCAAGGCGTGTTGGGTTTTCTCCACATCTTCGAAGCCCTAGCCGCCTTGCGCGCATGAAGTCCTCCGAGCCCAGCGTGAATGAGTCCACCCCGCGTCCGGTTGCGGGGTCGGGAGGGCGCTGGCGAGATCGCTTGCTGGAAGCTGGGTTGTTCTTCACCGCCGCCAGCTTTCTCGCCGCCGCGGGCAACTACCTCTTTCAGATTCTCATGGCCCGCAATCTTCCGGTGGCGGAGGTCGGCTACCTCAATGCGGCCATGGCCTTTATCGGGCTGCTCAGTGTGCCGATTCTAGCCGGCAGCCAGGCCTTGATCTGGTCCATTTCCCGCCAGGCCCAACGCTGCGATGCCGAAGCCCTGGCCCGGTTGCGTGCGGCTTGTCTGTTGCAACTCAAGCGATGGACCTGGCGTTTGGCCCTCGTGGTGGTGGTCCTCTTCTGGCCCTTAGCGGTCTTCTTTGAGTTTCCTCGTTCCAGCCTCATGCTCGCCGCCTTGCTTTGCGCCTTAGCTCTCATGTGGTCGGCGATGGGGCAAGTCTGGTGTGCCGGGCAAAGCCGCTTCTACCTGCAAGGCGGTTTAAATCTAGGCACCATGTCCGTCCGCCTGGGGGCAGGGCTGCTTCTGGTTTGGCTGCTCCCCACGGCGGAAGCCGGGGTGTTGGCGTCTTTACTCGCCGCGGCGGTTTTTGGGGCGGTTCTTTTCTGGCCGGAGAAAAGCAAAGCTTCTGTGCAGTTGGAGGATGCCAAACCCGTGACGGAGGATCCAAACTTTCGCGCCTATTTGGCGGCGTCGCTTTGCGTGGGCATTGGCATCTTCATTTTTGGCCAGATCGACATGCTACTGGCGCAGAGAAAATTCGCTCCCGAATCTTTGGGCGTGTACGCCAAGGCCGGGTTGCTCGGGCGGGCGATCCTCTGGGGCGCTTATCCCGTTCTCGTGGTCTACCTCACCCACCGGGCGGCCCAAGATCAACGCACCCGGCAGGGCGATCGCCTCTTGCTGATCTACGCTATTCTGACCGCAGTCGGTGTCTTAGGGGTTTCCCTCTTAGCTGGGCCGCTCTCCGTGGTTTTGGCGGGACGAGACAGCGCGGACTACTTCGTCCAGGCGCAAACCGAACTCACGACCACGTTTGCCCGCGCCATGATTCCCATCGCGATTCTGCAGGGCATTGGCATCTACTTTTTGGCCACGCGTAAGTTGCTGCCCGCTTACACCTTTGGCGGTCTGGCCCTCGTCTACGGCGTTGTCTTGTTTCTGTGGGGGCAGAGTCCGGTGATGATGTTGGCGCTGATGTTTGGCGCTGGCTTTGCCGCCGTGTTGATCCTCCTTTTGCAGGCCATCGTCCTTTGGAGCCGCGCCCAACCCTGGTAAAGCATGGAAGCCACCACCCCCGAGTATTCCCTCGTCACGCCGGTCTACAACGATGGCGGACACGTCTTTGCCAGCCTCCAGGCCATCGCCCGCGTCATGCGGATGCTCGGTCCCGGCATACATGTGAAGGTTCTTCATCTGCGCACGGCCAAGCGGGCCGCGCGGGATCATACGCTCAACAGCCTTTTCCAGCACACGCTCAGGAAAGCGACCTTCGAGCACCTTCTGCGGGGTCGTTTC
>CAWUJC010000578.1:0-2451 GCA_963922355.1 uncultured bacterium
TCCGAGTTGGCTTTGATGACGAAGCCGCCAAAGTCGGGAATGAGCCGGTAAATCTCGTCGGCTTTGTCTTTCCACCATTGCTGCACGCGTGAGTCGGTGGGGTCAGCGGTCTCGAGGGTGTTGAGCCGCACTTTTCGATTCCGCATGCAGTACGGGTAATCGAGTCCATAGGACTCCTCGCCGATGTCGCCATCGGTCACCATCGGGGCGGAGAAACAAACTGCCAGGTAGACGCGAAGGTGGTAGGGGCGAAGCTGATCGGCCAGCGCCTTGATCTGCGGGAGATAGGCGGTTTCGAGCAGATCGGGATCGGCGTTGACGTTGTTGATGCAGGTGGCGTTAAAGCCGACGGAGCTTACCAGCCGGGCGTAATCCCGCACGCGTTGGCTGGGGCTAGCAAGGTCATCCCAGTCGAAGACCGAATTACCGGCAAAGCCTCGGGTGACGTTAAACGGACCCAGAGTGTGGTCGAATTTAGGATCGTCCCAATGGTTGAGTACGCGATTGGCGTAAAAAGGTGTTTCCTCTCGCTTGAGCTCTGCCAAAGGACGGCTGAGCTGGAGCCAGCGAATTAGGCCATACGTTCCGTAGAGAAAGCCGGCTTCGGTGGCGGCTTCAATCCGGACGGTGTCGCGCGAGCCCACTAAACGATAGCCTTCAGCCCCCAAGTCAGAATCCTGGACTTGATGATAAATCACCCCGCGGGAGTTGTTGGCACCGTCGTTTTCTGTCGGGCAATTCCCCGTGATGGCACTGAGTGCCTCCATGAGTTCTTGGCGGGCTGCGGTCGGAGCAGGGCCGCTGATGTTACTGAGCGCTATCTGGTATTCGTTCAGGCGGTCGGTACTTGGCTCTAAGCGGTAACGAAGCCAGGCTTCGTAGCCGTTTTCATCGCCAGCAAGTGGGGAAGGGATTTGTTGTTGCATCGGAAAATTGAGTGAAGTGAGCGGGGTGCAACCCTGGCAACCTTGCCAAGACAGGCACTGCTCGCCTCAAGGCGAGTGCTGACTCTTAAATATAATCGTAGTGAAGATGGGGAAGGTCGCGACGCGCGATGGTTGTTCCCCGTAACAAAGGTGGCATCCCCTTGAGGCTGGTTGCTGCGGAGTTTTTTTCTAGTTGTTACGCGTAACAACTTTGCGATATTTGGCATCTAAGCGTTCTCGCTTACGTTGATGGCATGTGTCGCCGTTTGGTTTTTTGCCTGAGCCTTCCCTTTTCCTTATTGTTGATGAGCTGTGGAGCTGCTCAGCCCGTGACGGAGGCAGAACCGCCCAAAGAAATTGCGCAACCCAAGACAGCGGGGCCTACGGTGGATATCATGGGCCCGGATGGCGTTCTGTATCCGGACTTTAGTCGCGCTGGATTACGGGATGGCAAGCGGGAGCCGTCGAAGACCATCTCGGTTGCCGACCATGGGGCGATGCCGGACGATGGCGAGGATGATAGCCTTGCTTTGCAGCAAGCAATTGATGCAGCTGGGCAAGCGGGGGGAGCGGTTGTGCAGCTCGATGCTGGTCAATATGACTTGAGCCAACCCCTGTTTGTTTTCCAGGACGGGGTGGTCATTCGCGGGGCCGGTCGTGACCAGACGCGCTTGGTTTTTGCCTACCGGTTGGAGAAGGAAGAGGTGCGCCTCGTCCGACCCAGGGAAGGCGAGGTGCTGACTCCGGGAGGCGTTTTGGAAGCTCACAGCCATCCTCGTCGGCTCAAGAAGCATACGCTTTTCTTTAATGGGAAGGAGATTTTCTCGCGAGGGCCAGACACGTCGGGAGGTGCTCGTTTCAGCTTGGTCTATCCCGTAGATGCGTTGCCGAACAAGCCAGACACGGCGGGTGAAATCGAAATTATGGCCGTGGTGGAGCGCCTGGATGGCACGCGGACGGAAACCAAGCGGACGGTGAAGTGGGATCCGAACGCGCCAGCCAATCCGGGCGACAATCGTTTCAGCCACAGCGTGTCGGTCATCAATTTCATGGGTAATGTTCGGGCACGCCGCCAAGGTGTCTTGAAACTTGCGACCACGGCCGAGCGGGGGAGCACAGAGCTTCAGTTCCGGTCGGCCGTGCCTTGGAAGGCAGGCGACTTGCTTCTCCTGGACATGAAGTCGACTCAATCGCGGCTCGCAGAACTGGAAAGTGCGCGAAAGGACTTTCACATCCGCAAACAAGTGTGGATTGCTGGCGTGGAGAATGATGGCAAAACGGTGCGCCTTGCCTGTCCTTTGCGGCATGAGTTTGAAGCCAGCTCAACCCGAGTCTCCAAGGAAGAGCCGCTCCTTGACTGTGGGTTGGAAAACCTAACTTTAGAACAGACGGCCAAAGAGTGGATCGACGGCGTTCGGTTTGCCTCCGTGGCGGATTGCTGGATCACGGGCGTCCGGGTGCTGCGGGCAGGGCGCAATCCGCTAACCATGGATAACGCGAAGAACTGCCTCGTCCAGGACTGCAT
>CAWUJC010000579.1:0-2447 GCA_963922355.1 uncultured bacterium
GAATCTGAGGTGGTGGCCATGGCCGGACAGCCGGGTGCCGTCACCATTGCAACGAACATGGCAGGCCGCGGAACGGACATTAAGTTGGGCGAGGGCGTGAAAGAAGTCGGCGGCCTCTACGTGATCGGCACCGAGCGCCACGAAAGCCGCCGCATTGACCGCCAGCTCCGCGGTCGTAGCGCCCGTCAGGGCGACCCGGGCATGAGCCGCTTCTACATCTCTTTCGAGGACGACTTAATGCGCCACTTTGGCGACAGCCGCCGCATCTCCGGCATGATGACCAAGTTGGGCATGGCCGACGACGAAGAACTCGAGCATCCCTGGCTCAACAAGTCGGTCGAAACCGCGCAGAAGCGCGTTGAGCAGCGCAACTACCAGCGCCGGAAATTCACGCTCCAGTACGACGACGTGATGAACCAGCATCGCGAGGCCATCTACGGCTTCCGCAACAACATCCTCGATACGGACGATCCGCGCAGCGAACTCTTCGAAGTGGTAGAAGGCGCTATACAAGAGGAAGCCAATGCTCGCCTCGGCAAGGGGGAAGAACGCGATCCCGAATCTTTCCTCAACTGGGTCAACAGCACCTTCCCCGTCGGCTTCAAGGCCGAGGACCTGAAGGAAACCGAGGACAACGAGGAAGTCGCCGCCGACCTTACGGCCAAAGTGCGGGAGGCTTACGAGCTCAAGGTCCGCGACATCGACGACGAGAAGGTGAAGTACGGCGAGCGCATGACGGTGCTCAGCGCCGTGGACCGCCTCTGGCAAGAACATCTTTACGGCATGGACGGGCTGCGCGAGAGCATCCACCTCCGCGCCCTGGGGCAGAAGGACCCGCTCGTCGAGTACAAGCGCGAGGCCTTCGAGATGTACTCCGAGATGGAAGCCAAGATCACGCAGGAAATCTGCAACGGGATGTTCCGCTCCGCTGCCCGGATCATTGAGTTTGAGCAATTCATGCAGAACCTGCCGCAGCAGTTTGTGCATGAAGCGCCGACCAGTGCCCTGGACGAAGCCAGCGAAGCCGCCGCCCAGCAAGGCGGGCAGTCGCAGCAAGCTCAAGCCGAGCAGCAACTCCCCGAGGTGAACCTGCCGATGAAGCGCAACGCGCCGAAGATTGGCCGCAACGATCCGTTGCCCGACGGCGGCGGCAAGAAGTACAAGAAGGTTTACCACGGCGACGAACCGGTCTTCATGCCGGAGAATTACTCCGATTGGCAGCAGAGCATCACCGGCGTTTGCCAGATCAAGCTGACGCCGGAGTTCATTAACCAGCGGCTGAACGAGTTGCAAAACGCCAAGAACCGCAACACCAAGGAGTTCGTCAAACTCTACGGCGACGAGCACCTTGAGCGCGTCACCAGTTGGTTCGAGCGCGCCAAGGAAGAGGTCGCTTAAACGCTCATTCCCGTTCTTACCATGCGGGTTGAAATTATCACCACCGGAACGGAGCTACTCCTCGGCACCGTGACCAACACCCACCCGGCTTGGCTGGGGCGGGAACTCTTTGCCCTCGGCTTGCGCGTGCAGCGGCAAGTGGCCGTGCCGGATGGTCAGGCCATCAAAGCTGCCCTGCATGAGTCCCTGGAGCGCGCCGACCTCGTCATCCTCACGGGCGGCCTCGGCCCGACCTCGGATGATCTGACCCGCGATTTCGCCGCCGAAGCCTTTGAGCGTGAGATGCATCTCCAGGACGACATCTTGGAGAAGATCCAGGGCTTCTTCCACCAGCGGAAGATCAAGCCGCCCGAGAGCATCAAGCGTCAGGCTCAGGTGCCGGAAGGCGCCATCGTCTTGGTAAACAACCATGGCACGGCGCCGGGGTTGGTGCTGGAAGGCCAAGCCGGCACACCGCTGGAAGGCAAGGCCACCATCCTGCTTCCTGGTCCGCCGCGAGAACTGCATCCGATGTGGAGCGAGGCCGCGCTGCCGTGGCTGCGGGATTGGCTGGGTGAATCCGGGAAGATGCACCAGCGCGTTTGGCGCATCCTGGGCGTGGGGGAATCGCGAGTGGAGGAGATGTTGGAGCCGAAGCTCCTTGCCTTGGGCGAGCCGGAGACGGTCGAGGTGGGCTACTGCGCTCGTTCGGGTGAAGTGGACCTGCGCCTTGTCACGGCGGACGCTTCCATCTTTGATGCAGCTGATCGCCTAATTCGCGATGCCCTGGGTGCGGCGGTGTACGCCGAAGGCGAGCATACGCTCGAGCACACGGTGATTGAGCTGGCCACTGCGGCAGGCAAAAAAATCGCCACGGCGGAAAGTTGCACCGGGGGCTTGGTCGCCAAGCGCCTGACCGATGTGGCGGGTAGTTCCGCCGCGTTTGAATACGGTTGGGTGACCTACGCGAACGAAGCCAAGACCACCGAGTTGGGCGTGCCGGAAGCCTTGCTGACCGCCCACGGTGCGGTGAGCGAACCCGTCGCTCGGGCCATGGCCGAAGGCGCGCT
>CAWUJC010000580.1:0-2444 GCA_963922355.1 uncultured bacterium
TACTTAAACTTGTTAAGGCTTGCTCAGCTCCAAGGTGATTAACTATTTTATAAGGTCTGTCGTAATTTGAATAAAATACCGATATTTTTTTGTCTTTGAATGTTATTTCTTTAATGTAATTTCCATCTGCCAGATAGTTTATCGCGATCTTTTTGTCTTCTTTTATATATTCAACCACCCTTTGTTCCCCATCAAACTTTTTAGTCCATATTACATCATTTGTTCCAACATGAATCTTTTTGATTATGTTTTCATAATAATAATATTCATATTCATTCTTTGAACGAATCTCTCTTATCATCCTACCATTTTCATCATAAACGGCTTTAAAATAAACTTTTTCTTCGCCATTTTCCTTAGTGCTACTAACCTTCCTGACTTTACCCCTAGCTGGCCCATTGACGAACCACTCTTTGATGGTTTGGGTGCCGTCGAGAGTTTTGGTGATTTCTTTGCCGAGGCTGTGTTGGTAATGCCAGAATTCTGATTGGCCTTTAGCGTTGGTGCGACGGATGGCGGCGTGGTCACGAGGCCGTTCAGGAGCCGGTGCCTGAGTGGAGTAGGTCCACTCATTGTCCTTAAGGAGGAGTCGGGATACTGGATCCCACTGAAAGAGGCGTTCACGCTCCCCGTTGGCCGAGACTTCCAGCAACGGCATCAAGTGTTCATCAACCGTAAAGCTGTAGTCTCGCTTCAGGTCTGGTTGCTTTCCGTCTGGGGATTTCCACGTCGCGCTGGCTAGGGCATCGACCATGGAGCCGACGACTTTCTTACCCTGAAGGTTTTGGACTAGCGGTCGAGGCGCATGAGCCAGTTGAATCGTACGATCAGGGAGGTGCAAGGCGCTGACCTTCCCGCTCTGTGGGTCGTGCTCGAGGCGTAGTAGACTCTTGCCCCCTTCCCGAATACCCGTCACTTGATCGCCTTGGCGTTCGATGGCGATTTTGCTCCCTGCCTTAGTGGTGATGGCGGCGATTTTACCGTTGCGCCACTCAATCGACCATCCACAGGGAGCCCAGGCTTTGAAACTGTTCTTCCCAACTTCCGCCAACCAGCCCCGATTGCCCTTCCAGATGCCGGGCTTATCTGGATGAGGGAAGAAGGTATAGAAATAGCCATCGGGCATGACCACCCGGTACCTGTCCGGCTTGGTCTGCACCACATAGGAGTCCGTCATCGCGAACAACCAACCTTGGCCCAAGACCGGGGAACTCCATTCCCGGCCTGATTCGAAGTTTACCACCAAGGGCAACTCGCTACCGTCCGTGGTCTTGAGCCGCCCCCACTCTGGACCGTAGTAGCTCAGGCGCCCCTGTTCCTGCACTCCATCAAAACGCTGCTTTGGCACCTGCCAATGCAACCCGCAGCCCCAAGAAGAATTTAGGGAGGCCCCTCCAAGGAATAGGAGAAGCGTCATCCGGATGGAATTGATCTTGAGGAAACGGGTCAACATGGCGATTCAGCGGAGACAGGTTTCGTTTGGTTTATTCTCCCGGAGGATCATCCGGCGGGCCTCCGCTACAAGAAGCTTCCGTCAACGGGACATACTTCGGTGCGTCTTTCTGGCCATAGTCTTGCTGCAACTGCGTGGCATAGGTGCCAACGACAACCACCCACAAGCCACAGACGGCGAGCGCAATCAGTTTTACTTTTTTCATCGTGTTTTTGTGTTTTGGGTTAGAATTTCTACAACGTTATTTTGTTTATCATCACACGAGACTCACGCGCAACACATTTTGTGGCACATTGAATCTCTTCGGCGCTTTTGCGACACTCACGAATTCCCTTTTACCTCGAGAATCTAAGAATCGTCTTAACGAGTTAGCGTCGTTTTATGTAGAAAAAAAATTTCTGCAACGTATGCCAAATGCATCCCTGGCTTCCTTAACGATAAGGAATAAACCCATCACCACACCTCTACTTATCCTGCCATATAAACGACTAAGGCACCTATCCCTAAGGCCAAGAGCGCTAATGGTAAACCAAAGAGGTTAACCCAGGATACGACAATGCCTTCTTGCTCACTCAAGGGATCAAACGCAACTCGTACGCTTTTCCCAACGGCAGGTTTGATATCTTGGAAGAAACGCTTCCCGACTCGCCCCATACAGGTCGCCTTTTCGCCATCCTGTCTGCTGTACTCGACAATCGGGTACATCTGGTACTTAGCTCGCACCGAGTACACCTTCCAATCCACGACTCGTCCGGTGGTAAACTTTGCCTTGAGTAGAAATCTTACAGTACCGACAAGATCATAGATAGCCCAACCAAGAAATAGTATTGCTGCGAATAAAAAAATGATGGACACGTTAGTAGACTGAGACGCGGGCTTTTAAGCGATAATTACCTTGTTTCACTTCACGGTCAATCATGGTCACGATAAAGGGCTTCGCCCCTTCAATCCCGCGTTTTTTGGGCTCCACACGTACCATCCAAACACCATC
>CAWUJC010000581.1:0-2439 GCA_963922355.1 uncultured bacterium
GCCGGCCGTCAATCCCGTGCTGCAACTGGAGAACTGGGAAATCGTCGATCGCTTTTCCATTGCGCCCACGGCCGACACGGTGGAGCTGCGGCGCAAATCCACCGGCGCGAGCGTAAAGATTCACCTCAACGTCGGTGGTGACGTTCCGTGGTATGCGGTGACGACTTGGACGCAAAAGCCGGAGTCAGACTTCTTCTGCGTTGAGCCTTGGCTCGGCCTGCCTAACGCCATTCACCACGGGATGGGCCTGCGTTACCTCGGCCCGGGCGAGAAGGAAACCGCCATCACGGAGCTGGAAGCCAGCGGTTGGGCAGCGTGACGCTGCACCCCGTTTTCTAGGCGGGTTAGGGGCCGTCCGCCCTGACCTTCTTGTTCAGTCATCGAGCTTAATTGCTTCTTTTTACGCTTTTGTGTGGAGATTGTGAAATTTTTCACAAGTTAGGCTTGCTTGTCGCAAAAAACTTGCGAGTAATGAGCGTTCCCGATGACCAATCTCTGGAATTTCTCCCCCTTCATTCTGGCCGCTAAAGGTGACGGCCCGCCGGTAACGCCTGCTGCTCAGGACGTTTGGGTACTCTTTGGTGTGCTTCCAATCACCAATTCCAACATTGCTGCCGTTATGGTGGCGGTCGTGTTGGCTGTGATTGCTTGGTTCGCCACCCGCAATATCCAGATGGTGCCGAATGGTCTGCAGAATTTCGTCGAGTTCATCGTCGAGACGCTGGAAAACACGATGTCGGAATTGCTCGAGCCCAAAGTGGTGCGCTGGGTCTTTCCGTTTATCGCGACTTTCTTCATCTTTATTTTGGCGTCAAATCTTTCCGCCTTGTTCCCCGGCGTCGGTAGTGTTGGCTACGTGAGCGAGCCGGAGGGCACCATCCTGGGGGGCTTACTTGCTCTGGGTTATGTGGACCTCCCGCTCTATCGACCCGCCACGGCGGACGCGAACATGACCGCCGCCATGGCGGTCATCTTCTTCTTTGCCTGCTGGTACTGGACTTTCCGCTACAACGGCTTCGTTGGCACCATTGATCACATCTTTGGCGTCAAGGGCGGCTTCAAGGGAATTGCCTGGGTCTTGCTCCTGCCAATCTTCCTTTTCATCGGCGTGTTGGAAATGGTCTCCATTACGATTCGCCCCGTTGCTCTCGCCGCCCGTCTTTACGGCAATATTTACGGTGGCGAAAACGTGCTCACCATCATGCTTACGCTGAACGATCCTGAAAGTGGCGGCTGGTTAGCCATTCTCTTTAACTGCATGTCGGCCCTCCCGTTCTACTTCCTGGAGATCCTGGTTGCCACGGTGCAGACCCTGGTCTTTGCGCTCCTCTGCCTGGCCTTTACCACCTCGCTTTGCTCCCACATGGGAGGCGACGATCACGACGATGAGCATGGCAAGGAGGCCGCTGCCCATTAGTGCTCTGCATAACCCTTTGGGCCGATGACCATAGACCTCTGAGCGTGGGTCGGCTCCAAAACAACAAACATAACTAACCTAAGGAAAAAACATGGAATTGTTCGATATCTTGATGCCGCTTCTCGCGGCGACGGAAGGCGCTCTCTTCAACAAGTGGGTGGCCGTGGCTCTCGTTGGCTTCGGTGCCGCGATTGGCGTGGGCATGGTCGGCTCCAAGGCTGCTGAAGCCGTGGGCCGCAACCCGGGTGCCTTTGGCTCCATCTTCGTCCTGGCCCTCATCGGCATGGCCCTGGCCGAAGGTCTCGCCATCTTGACCTTCTTCGTGGTCACGGCTAACTAGCCAGACCACCGAGTAAGTGCCGGAGGCGTTGCTCAGCGCGGCGTCTCCGGCCTCCTTCCTCTCTCCCAAGACATACTCCTGACTTTTCGACTTTTCTTTAACCTTTGATAGATACCATGGATTTTACTCAGCTTTTTGTCATGGCTGCCGCTGCGGGCGGTGGAGCCGCTGAAGGCGGAAACGTCTTGACCCAACTCGGGATTACACCGGGCAAGTTCTTGGCCCAGCTCATCACCTTTACGGTGGTGTTGGTCATTCTCTACAAGTTTGCTTACGGCCCGATCTTGAAGATGCTGGAAGCCCGTCGGGAGAAGATTCGCCAGAGCCTCGAAAACGCCGAGAAGGTGGAGAAGGAACTGGCCGAAGCGGAAATCACCCGCAAGAACATCATTAAAGAGGCCAACGAAAAGGCCAACGAGATTATTTCCCAGGCCAACGAAACGGCCCAAACTCAAGTCGAGCAGAAGATCCAAGCCGCGGTCCAAGAAGCCGAGCGCATCGTCGCCAAGGCCAAGGACGCCGGCCGCCTCGAGACCGAAAAGATGAAGCAGGACGCCCGCGCCGAAATCGGCAGCCTGGTGGTGGCCACCGCCGCTCAGGTCACCGGCAAGGTCCTCAACGACGACGACCAGCGTCGCCTCAACGACGAGGCCAAGACCCTGGCCATGCAGTCGTAATCCCA
>CAWUJC010000582.1:0-2413 GCA_963922355.1 uncultured bacterium
GGCGCTTCCTCTAGCTTGCCCGCCCAGGTGCCAGGCTGTGTGCATACGGACCTTCTCCGAGCGGGGGAAATCCCTGATCCCTACGATCGCGACAATGAAAAAGAGGTGCAATGGGTCTCGGCGCGCGGTTGGGAGTACAGCCGGGACTTTGAAGTGGACGGTGATCTCGTCGAGCAAACCCATGTCCTTCTGGTTTGCGAAGGGCTCGATACGTTTGCGGAAATCCTGATAAACGATCAGGTAGTGGGCACGGCAGACAACTTTCACCGCACTTGGGAATACGATGTGAAGGAGGTCCTGAAAAAGGGGGGCAACACAATTTGCGTCAAATTTAAATCGATCATTCCTTTCATCACCAAGATGGATGAAGAAGAACGCAAGATGCCGGTCTGGAAGCAACTAGGGGCTGAGCATCGTTACCAATGGATACGGAAACCAGCCACGCATTTCGGCTGGGATTGGGGCCCCTGCTTGATGACCATGGGAATCTTTCGCGACATCAAGCTCGTCGCGTTTTCCGAAGCGCGATTGGAGAGCGTTCTGGTGACACAGACGCATGAACCAGGCAAGGTGACGTTGAAGGTGAGGGCAGATGTAGAGGTCTCTACCGACGCAGATCTATCGGTTGAAGCGTTTGTCTCTTCGGGAGGCGAAAGAGTCGCTCTACAAGAAGTGGCCGTTTCAGGTTATCAGACCGAATTGGTCATCTCGATTGATGATCCTCAGCTTTGGTGGCCTGCCGGGATGGGGGAGCAACCTCTCTATGATTTGCAGGTCGTTCTCAACAAAGGGGACGTTAAACTAGATTCCTGGCAGCGGAAGATCGGGCTGCGAGACATTCGCCTGAATTGTGAGGACGAGGCTGAGGGGCAGTCGATGGCCTTTACCGCCAATGGGGTGCCGTTTTTTGCTAAAGGAGCCAACTGGATTCCGGAAGATAATTTTCTCGATCGCGTGACGGATGACATCTATCGCGAACGGCTCGAAGATGCGGTCGCAGCCAACATGAACATGATGCGTGTGTGGGGCGGCGGTTATTTTGAGCAGGATGTTTTCTATGAACTTTGCGATGAGCTTGGGCTGGTCGTCTGGCAGGACTTCATGTTCGCTTGCGCAGGTTATCCCGCACACAAACAGGACTTTCTCGATAGTGTTGAAAGAGAGGCCATCGATAACGTGAAACGCCTACGACATCATGCTTCCTTGGGCCTATGGTGCGGTAATAACGAACTCGAAATGGGTTTGGTTGGTGACGAAGACGACATGATGCCTTGGAAGGATTACAAAGTCTTGTTTGACGGCGTCTTAAAGAAAGTGGTCGAGGAGTACTCACCTGAGCACGACTATTGGCCTGGATCTCCGCATACTCCGTCGGGCGATCGCAACAATGCCCATGCGGAAAATTCAGGTGATGTGCATTTCTGGAATGTATGGCACTGGGAGAAGAAGCCCTTTGAATTTTATCGAACAAGTGAAGCACGCTTTGTCAGTGAGTTCGGTTTTCAGTCTTTCCCGGAACCTCGAACCATGTACGCCTGTACCAAGCCAGATGAGCGTAATTTGAC
Source organism: uncultured bacterium (assembly GCA_963922355.1). GTDB lineage: Bacteria > Verrucomicrobiota > Verrucomicrobiia > Methylacidiphilales > UBA1321 > CAWUJC01. Next base: position 1,566 of record CAWUJC010000582.1, read on the forward strand.
CGGTTACATGATGGAGTTCCATCAGCGAAGTAAGGGGGGAAATACGACCATCCTTCAGTACATGCTCGATTGGTTTCAGCTCCCCAAGGACACTCACACGACGCTTTGGATGACGCAGTTGTTGCAAGCCATTGGCGTCAAGTATGGCGTGGAGCATTGGCGACGAAGCCGTCCACGTTGCATGGGGACGCTCTATTGGCAGCTCAATGATATCTGGCCCGGGCCGACGTGGTCATCCATTGATACGTATGGCCGCTGGAAAGCCTTGCACTACATGGCGAGAGACTTCTTCGCTCCAGTCAGTGTCTCCTTAGTCGAAGATGCTGAGACGTTGATGTATGAAGTCTGGGCGGTGAATGACACCCTGAAAGACGTGCACGGTGAACTTGAGATCGCCTTGTTGACGACAGATGGATCGGTGATCCAGACGTCCTCGCATTCCGTAACGGCTAAGTCGGCTGCGAGCGTCTTGTTAACCGAGGGAAGTGTAGAGGATGTCACCAACAGCCATGGCGTGCGTGACGTCTTGCTAAAGGTCAAGTTGCGTCAAGATGGTGAAGTGGTTTCAGAAAATATGACATCGTTTGTGAAGCCCAAGCACTTAACGCTTCAAGACCCGGAATTGAAAGCAAGTCTCTATCAAATAGGCGATAATATGTATCGGGTAGAGTTGCGAGCAGACAAGCCAGCGCTCTGGTGTTGGTTGGAGTGTTTGGATCTAGATATAGACTATAAGTTAAGTGATAACTTCTTCCACGTCTGGTCGGAGGAAGCCAAGGCCGTCGATCTCCAGGTGAAAAAGAATGTCGACTTAGCTAAGCTTACGGAATCGCTAAGAGTTCAAAGCC
>CAWUJC010000583.1:0-2406 GCA_963922355.1 uncultured bacterium
CCCATGCGGGCGATTTCCGGCAAGATGCGGGCGGCAGTTTTGAAGGTGCCGTGCTCGCCTGGGTTGTCACCCCAGCTCCGGGGAAAAAATTCGTACCAGGCGGAGGAGCGGGCCAGCTCACGCTCGACCAGGAGCGGGTAGGCAGCGCTTTCGGTCGCCAGGGAACGATCTGGGTAGCGCCGGGCCAGCATCTCCAGCCCGGGGTTGAGGGCGAGTTCAGCGCGTTGGCGTTCGCTGCGGGTGACGTCGACCAAACTTTCGGCCGCGCCCAAGAGGGCTTTGGCATCAGCATCGCCTTTCCCACCCGCGCGTTCGGCGGCGGCGCGGAGGAGTTCGCGGCCGGCCAGGAGCTCGACGTGGACTTCGGCGTTGGCCTCGACTTTCTTTTTCAGCCCGTGGCGCCAGCTTTCGAAGTGATCGACCCAGGCTTCCACTTTGAACTCGTGGAAGCCTTCCGCCACGACGGTAAAACTGGCGCCCCAGAGGTCGTTGCCCTTGGCCTCGAGTGGAGCTTCGTCCCACTTCTTGGCGCCAGTTGGGCGATGGCGGAGCAGGGCGCGAATTTGGTCGTGGCCATCGCCAAAGATGGCGGCGCTCACGTCCACGGTGTCGCCGACGATGCGCTTGACCGGGAACTCGCCACCGTCGAGGGCGGGTTCGACGTTCTCGATCACCACGCGGCTGCGGCCGGCAAATTTGGCTGGGGGCAGAGCAACGGAACTAGGTTTTCGACTCACCGAAGCTCTCTTTCGGCGCTTGGGTACCTTGGCCGGCTTTCGCGCAGATGTTGGGGAGGCAGCAGAGACGGTGGAAGATGGTGTGGAGGAAGACGAGGAAGCAGGCATGGTCAGTCGGAGGCAAGCCAAAGGCTACTTTCCTAGACAAGGGGATGGCAAGGCGCTGTCAAGGCAGCGTGATGCGGGAGCCAACCTTCCGCAGGGGAAGGGTGCTTCTCCGTTTTCAATTGGCGAGGACCTCGCTACGATGGCGCGATGAAAGGTTGGCTGGATCAGCAGGCGTGGTTTCATGCCGCGCTTCGTTGGCTGGGGATTCGCCGTCTGGCCAATGCCATGCTGGCTCGCTGGCCACAGAAGAAATCGGGCCAGCACGGCACGGTCTGGCGGGTGCGCAATCTGGAGGGCCTCTTTCTTTATCACGAGATCGTGGAGGCCGAGGCCTACGGGCAACCGCTCGCAGACGTTTCAAACCTTCAAACGGTGCTCGATGTGGGATGTAATGAGGGCTATTTCCTTGGCTATCTCAAACATCGCGGGTGGGGCGACTTGCAGGGCCTGGCGGTTGACGCCAACGGGGCGGTCCTGCCAGCGGTTCAGCGCTTGTTAGAGGAAAATCAGCTGAATGGGATCGAGGCCGTGCAGGGCTTGGTCGGTCAGGCGACTGAGGAAGCAGAAGCCAGCTTTTATGTGTATCCCTCCCACTTGGGTAGCTCGCGTTTTGCGGTGGAGGAGCCGGGCCGGGTCAGCAAAGGTGCCTGGCAGGAAGTGCGGGTGTCGGTCTTAGCGCTTGGTCAACTTTGGGCAGAGCGTTTCGGCGATGTGCCGATCGACCTTCTGAAGATTGATATCGAAGGTTCGGAGTTGGATTTACTTGAAACGGAACCGGAGTTGATTCGCCGTGCCCGATTGGTGTTGATGGAAGTCCACACGTGGTTGGTCGATCCCGCCGAAGTCGAACGCCAGATGCAGGGCTTGGGCTTTGCCGGTCAATGCCATCACCAGGAAGCCAACACGCAAATCTGGAGCTTTCGGCCGAGCTAGGTCATTTCCAAAGAGCGCCTGTTAACTGAACAAGCCAAAGCCCCCACTAGCGACGAACCAATAGAAGAGACCGGTAGCAAGCAGGTGGTAACCATAGAACTTTTTCCATGTTGCATCTGCCTTGTGCCCTTGATAGCCCACGACGCAGCAGATGACCTGGAGAATGCCGCCAAGTAAAGCTAAGTATCCGGCCATGATTGTTTCAGGAACCTGATAAGTCAGAAAGATGTAGAAGACACCGATCACGGTGACGGCATCAATGACGAGGAGGAGATAGAGGAGAGCCTTCTTCATTTCCAAAGAGCGCGGAGCCAGAAGGGCGCGGCGGCAAGTGCAGCGGCAAGGCTGAGGTAGGCGGGCCAGAGGGATTCGTCGGGTAGGTGGAAGAGGAGTTTGCCGACCCCAAAGAGGGCGCCGAAGAGGCTGAGGGCAGCGAGGCCAGTGTCGAGGGCTTGGCCGCCAAAGTGGCGAAGCGGGGCGGCAGGCTCGTCTCCACAAGCCTGGGCGGTGTGCTTCCACCAGCCGACGGGTTGCACTTGCAGGTAGAAGTTCTTCAGAACGCTGGAATCGGTGCGACCGAGGAAGGTGCCGCCCACCGCAGCGGCGGTGCTGCCCAGGGCCAGGCGGG
>CAWUJC010000584.1:0-2394 GCA_963922355.1 uncultured bacterium
CCTAGCTTGCCTTGGGAGCTACCCCTTCGGATCGGTGGCGGTGTCCCGTCGATAGTCTCAAAGACGAGGGGGGGCTTCAGTTCATCGCTTTTGGTCGTCTCGCCCCCTTGCACTGGAGCGATCGCCAGCTGAGTAAAAAAGAGAACTCCGAGGGAAGTATAACGTAGAGTGGAGCTTCTCATTTGAGTCTGGGGAGCTTCGGAATAAGCGATCTCTTCGAAGTTTGCCGCCGCCGCTTTTAAATCTTCGGGATCAGAACTCATCACAATCAGGGCGTGCTGATGGGGGGCAATTTCCAGCTCAATCTGGCCGGAAGCCGGAATCTCCAATGGGGTGGGCTTAGACTCGGGTCCACTGTGCACAACGACGGCTTTCTGGCCTTCCTTCAGCGAGTGCTTGGCTCCGTAAGTCTGGCTGGCATCCGTGGGGTTGTGGATGAGGATTAAATCACGCTTTTCTTCCTGAACTCTCAGACCGCGCAGGCCAGAATCGAGGCGAATGACGTCAACTTCCTCGGCAGCGGGTGACCATTCCGGGCGGACTTCCACCGCAAAGAAGTAGGGTTCATCCGGGGAATAGCTTTTGAGTTTGCCGGCATCATCCGCCTGGCTCTTGTCATCGTGCAGTCGAATCTCGGTGGCTTGGGGAACCGCATCTCGAATGATCCCCGAAGCTGCCATGTCGGTGGTGGCGTAGTTGTGGTCGTGGAGCGTGACGCGTAAGTCGCCATATTCGTAGTTGTTGTTGTCGACGGCCTTCATCTCCTTGCGGCGGAGAGGGCCACTGCGTCCGTAACCAAGTCGAACGCGGCCATCGATCTGATAAGCCTTTTGCTCGCCATCAGCCGGTGCGACTTCCACTAGGCCCACGATGCGCCCAGGCAATCCGATCCACTGTTGATTTCCCTGCCAAGGTTGGTCTGTGACTTTGTGCCCTGGGACGGTGGTGTGCATGTCATAACTGGAGGTGAGTCCAACGGCATTCTTGCTCACGGAACTACTGTTCTTTTCTTTCGTGGCGAGATAAGCCCAGTCCCGCCACTCATCGCCAGATTTCTTCATCACCTGGACTTTCGGATAGACGGCTTTCAGGGCCGCATTCAAGGGGTGGCGTTTGTCGTCGATGGGGTCGACCACCATAGCTACAACCAAGGTCAACTTGCCTGGTTCGCGATCCCAGTAATTGCGTCCATTGAAGACAAAAGAGAATCTGCCCCAACGTCCCCGCGGGCCTTGCACGTTGCGATCCAGGACCATGAAATCGGTGGGGAGTGGCTTCGCCTCAATGCCCTTGCGGAACCAGGAACCGGCGAGGGGATCGGGCCGTGCGCCACCGTTGTACTTATGGCGCTGATCAATCAGGCCACGGACGTAGGGGTCGCCCGAGAGCGTGGCCACGGATTCGCCTCCCTCGCCGTAGCCTGAATTCCACGCCGTTTTCCAGTAGGGCACCGTGTAGTATTCGGGAACGTTGCCGGGCTCAATCGAGAGCGCAGCGTACGGGTGGGAATCGCGAAGGAGGTCTAAGGTTTTTTCGTGACCGGAGCGGGCGTAAAACTCTCCCAGGAAATTGGTGACCACCTGGTGGTAGCTGCCACTTTCGTTTTGGGCGCCGATGTAACCATAGGCACCGTCGGGAAAGACGTTGGCTTCTTGCAAATCGATGATCCTCTTGGCTTCTGCAATGTTCTCGTCGTCTTGGAGGAAAATGGCTGCATTGAGGAGGATGTTGGCATAGCCAACATCCCGGTTGGTGTATTTCCCGATGGGGTAGAGAGCGTTGTTTGTTTGCTTAATTTGGTTGAGCACGGTTTCTCGAGCTAATCCAGCCGCTTGCTCCCACTTGGCTTTTTGGCTGGGCAGGACCAAATCAGGAAAGGCTTCGGTAATGCCATTGACGGCGTCGAAGGCAGGCCCGAGGGCAAAGAAATCATTCAGGTGACTTTTGCTCGCTCTCGATTTGGTTTTGTAGGCGGCGTACTCGTTCATGTAGGCATGAGCACGACGGAGCAGGCGTTTGATGATCTCTGGATTGTCGCGGTAGGGGCTTTGAGGATGAGCGGCTAGCCAGAGGAGGCGGTTCATATTGGCCGCCTCTCCGCGTGAGCCATAGTCCCCATTAAGCTTCGTAAAGAGAGGGTTCTTCGAGGTTCCCATGCGGAAGGGGATATCGTCATCTGCGAGTTCTTTTTTGGCCCACTTTAACAAGGACTCCACATAGGGATTGCCTTCCCAGACTTCGAGTTCCGGGTAGAAGCCAATACCCCGCTTGGGTGTGGTAAGTTCTCCCAAGGCTTGAGGGAGTGCTTCCTGAACATCGGAGATCAGGTTCTTGGCCTGATCAGCCATTCCAGCTTGGAGGGCTAGCTCTGCTTGCTCGAGCGCAATCTCCAGG
>CAWUJC010000585.1:0-2389 GCA_963922355.1 uncultured bacterium
AGCCGCCCCGCACCCCGATGAATTTGAGATAGCCGTACGAGCAGGCCGAGGTCGCCACGATGGCCACCCCACCTGGCCAGCCACCATAGGCAATCGCCATCATCACGTTGATACCCAGGAGAATCCAGGCCGCGACCTTAAGCGTGATGGTGAAGAAGAACGCGTTAAACTGGACGTTCGGGTAAAGCGTCGCAAAGCCGACGAAGATACCGAACATGACCGTGGAGCTGCCCGCCAGCATGGAGGACACACCAAACAGCGAGAGGAGAGTCAACGGAATGGAACCGGCCAAGATCATGGCTAGGTAAAGCAGCAGCATCTGCGTCCGCCCGATATACTTCTCCACTTCCGGCCCGATGAAGAAAATGATCAACATGCTGATCGCCCACCAAATGGAGGGCATCTCAAAAAGCGGATACGTGACCAACTGCCACAGGTAGCCCTGCTGTAAATCGGCACTGCTGAAAGCTAACTCTTGCCAACCAGCCGCGTTCAAGAAGCTGGTAAAGATCATCGCCACAACCTGGATCAGCACCAAGACTTGAACAAGATACAGCGGATAGGACCCGACCGTGAGCAACGGGCGGTACCGGGCGTGGTAATCCGACTGGCCAAATTCCGAGAACATGAGATGCGTTACCTTAAGTCGTCCGAACGGCGCTGTCCAGAGGTGGCCAGGAAATCCTTTTACACGTGAATTTGCAGGGCGAGCAACTGTCCGAGGACGAGAAAGAAGAAGGCCACCAGCGGAGCCCAGAACCAACGCGTCATGGGAGAATCCCGCAGATGGTTCCAGAGCCAAGCCGCCAAAGCAAAGGGAATGAAGAAGCCACACACCATGCGTGCGACAAAATACCAGCCTTCTCCGGCCGGCGGACTAAAGGAAAGCAGCCTTTCCACCAATGTCGTGCCAAAATTGGGGTAAAGCTGCGGGAGAAAGAGAAGTGCCGCGAGGACAAAGATCGCCTGGGCGCTCAAGGCCAAGAGATTCCAGGCAGGCAAAGTGCGGAGCAACCCGCGTTCTTCGCCGGCGGCCAATTCGTTCGTCTCCACTGCGCTGTACTGCCAGGCCATGGCGGCCAACGCATAGACCGTCCCCAGCACCAAGCCAGTCAGGTAAGGCCCCGCCAGAAACCAACCTTGGGCGGCCAGTGGCATATCATCCGGCACCGCCGGAGGGGACATGCGCAAAACGGTAATGACAGCCAGCGTCACTCCCACCGCGGTGGCGGCACTTTGCCAGACCTTCGCCTGCAGGATGCTCTGATTTCCCCAAAAGTACCAGGCGATGACGCAAAGCAACGCCGCCCCGCCAGTGAAGTACAGCGTCTGGGGCATCAAGATGCCCACGGCCAACCACATGCAACCAGCCGCACCAACGTGCTTCTGGAAAAAACCTCGCGGTAAATGCTGGCTGGGCAAAAAGCCGAGAAAGAGGGTGATGAAAGCGGCCAGCAGCGCCAGCAGCAAGTTGACGGGGTAAGACTCCATTAGCGTAACTTACAGAACCCCGCGCTCTTTGAGAAAGACTTCCAGCTCCTCGGCGCTGAAGTCGGCAAAGACTTCGCGGTCCTCGCCAAATTCCATGGTGGGAGCTTTGTCCTGGCCGGAGATTTCTTCCAGCTTGGCGTAAGCCGCAGCGTCCTGGCGAACGTCCACTTTTTCGTAGGGCAAATTCTTGGCCTGGAGGAATTCCTCCGCGCCAATGCACCAGGGACAACCGGTTTTCACGTAGAGAAACATGCGGGGGGTCGACATGCCCTCACTAATAGTTGCTATCTCAAAAATAGCAAGCAGCCGCAACTTTTCCCGCCGGGGGCAGTTTACTCTCTCATCAAGCCCAACCGATCTTACTCAGACAACTAAATATACCCATGAAGACAACGACCCCACTCCTCGCCCGCCTCGCGGGCCTTTCCCTGGCGACGCTCTTACTCGCCAGCCTCACCAGCGCCCTCGCCCAAGCCCCGACCGAGGGCTCCAAACCTGGCAATGGTGGAAAAAAGCAAAAAATGATCGAAAAATACGACGCCAATGGCGACGGCCAGCTCGATGAAAGCGAGCGCCAAGCCGCCAAGGAAGGCCGCAAAGCCAAGTTGCTCGAACAGTACGATACGAACGGCGACGGTGAACTCGATGAAATCGAGCGCTCGGCTATCCCGGAGCGCGGCGGCAAAGGCAAAAAAGCCAAGCGCCACCAGCGCATGCTGGAGAAGTTTGACGCCAACGGCAACGGCCAGCTCGACCCCGATGAACGGGAAAAAGCGAAGGCTTTTCACGAACAGCGCCGGGCGGAAATGATTCAAAAGTTTGACGCCGATGGAGACGGCAAACTCAACAAAGAAGAACGCCAGAAGGCCCGCGAAGCCTGGAAGGCCAAGAAGAGCCA
>CAWUJC010000586.1:0-2384 GCA_963922355.1 uncultured bacterium
GCATCACTTTCACTAAATTTCTGCGTTACGAAAAAAATACCTGCCCCGGGCAGGTCATCTGCACTCTAAGGCCATGAGCACGAAAAAGACGACAAGTTCCTCCAAGAAGACCGAGACGAAACCGAAGGCAAGCAGCAGCACGGCCGAAGCGAAGGACACAAAGAGCAGTAAGGCGAGCGAAAGTTCCTCCACGGCTAGCTCGAGTAGCGCCAGCAGCAGTTCCTCGTCTTCCAAGGGCGGCGCCATCCAGAACGGTAAGGGTTCTGCCCCGCGCAACATTAGCCCGCAGTTCCGCTCCAATTACGACGGCATTAGCTGGGAAAGTAAGAAGAAGTCGAAGAAGCCGGCGGGCGAAAAATTCGTCAAGGTCTACTAAGTTACCGGTCTTCGAACCCTTTACCTGGCGGGAAAGACATGAGCACACCCGCCATCTTCGGGATCGATCACCTCAATCTGGTGGTCGCGGACTTAGACCGTAGTCTGGCGTTTTACACCGAGCTGCTCGGCTTTCGCCAGACCCAACGAACCGTGTTAGAAGGCGAGTGGATTGGCCAGATTGTCGGCCTACCCAACGCTCGGGCCGAGGTGGCGTTTATTGAGCCACCCGCCAAAACTGCAGGCACGCCACGGATTGAGCTGCTGCAATACCTGTCGCCCGAAGGCGAGGCCCTGGAGTTAAACTCGGTCGCCAACACCCGTGGTTTGCGGCATCTGGCCTTGCGAGTGGAAGACATCGCCGCGATGAAGGCCCACTTGGAGAGCCACGGCGTTTCGTTTTTTGGCGAGCCCGTGGTCGTGCCCGAGGGGATCATCCAACGGGCGGGCGGAGTCAAAAAGACGCTCGTCTATTTTCTCGACCCGGACGGCGTCATTTTGGAGTTGGCCCAGTACGAGTGAGCCAACTGACCTTGTCTGGCGGAGCTACTTTTTGTCCGTTTCGTTCAGCGCTTTGACCACCGGGGCCGTGATGTCGGTCGCGTTTTTGACGTACATGACGTCGCTCGCGCCGGGGTTCTTTTCGCTTTGGTTGAAGACGAAGTCAAAGCCCTGGGTTTCGCCGTACTTCTTCACGTAGGCGCAGACTTCCAGGAGGATGTTCTCGTTCAGGCGGGAGATTTGCTTCTGCAGCTTGGAGGAAAGGTCCTTCTTTTCGGCTTCGAGGTTTTCGCTGTGGGCTTTGACGGCGCGGACCTTCTCGTCGAACTCGCGCTTCATTTTCTCGGCGGTGGCCTGGTCCGGGTTCATGGTCTTGGCCTTGGCTTGGAGCTTCTGGATTTCGTCCAGCATGGCGAGGCCGCGATCCTGCTCGCTCTCGATCTTGTTCTTCACCTTGAGCGTCATGGCGTCGATCTTCACCTTGGCCTCGGCGGTTTTGTAGTACTCTTCGAGTACCTTATCAATGTCCACCACGGCGACCTTAACCTGGGCCAAGGCGGGTTGAAGGAGGGCGAAGCTGGCGACGAGAATCCAAAGCAGATTTTTCATGGTGGCCGATTAAGCGAGGAAGCGGGGCACATGTCAAGCGGCTTGGCCTTGTCATCCGGCTGCCAATGGGCAAAGTGCGGGTGGTCTAAACTCGCCCGCCATGAACGATTCCGACCCAAAATCCTCCGACGGCACGCCCTCCAAGCCGCCCCAGGAGGGCTTTGAGCCAGAAACCGGGGCTTCTGCATCGCCTCCCAAAGGCGCTCCGCCCGAGGCGAAAAAGACGGAAGTGGGGGCTGGAGCGAAGAGTACGCATCCCCTTGATGGTGACGAGTGTCTGGCGGATAAGAAGCCGTCCGAAGTCGACTTTAAGCACCTCCAGAAGCCTTTGCCGCCGGAAGATCCCAGTCGGCCGCGCTCATGGAAAGATGATATTTTTACCACCAGTGCTTGGCATCGGCACTTGGTCTTTGCCATTGCGGCGATGTGCCTGGCGATGGCGGCGCTCTGGTTCTACTACATGGCGGGGATGTCGGAGGTCTTTCTCGATACCCTCTACCGCGAGGCCCCTTGGGCGCTCTTCCTTGTGTTGCCGCTGGGCTTCATGTTCATCATTTACCTGCGGAACAACGAATTCCCCGGGACGCAGGGCACGGGCATTCCGCAGACGATCGCCGCTCTGCGGATGCGCCCGGATTTGCGCGGCACGGTTCTTTCTGCACGCATCGCGATCGGGAAGGTGATTCTGACCTCCCTCGGTCTTTTCTCTGGCGCGAGTATCGGGCGCGAGGGGCCGTCGGTGCACGTCGGAGCCTGCCTGATGCACATCTGCCAGCGCTTCGCCCGCTTTCCGCAAAACCTGACGGACCGCGGTCTGATTCTCGGCGGCGGTGCGGCGGGGATCGCGGCTTCGTTCAACGCGCCCTTTGCCGGGATAGTTTTCGCTTGTGAGGAAATCG
>CAWUJC010000587.1:0-2383 GCA_963922355.1 uncultured bacterium
CCGATTGAGACCGCAACGGAAATCGACGGCTTCACGGCAGAAAACGGCATTATCTCACGCTTTACCGAAGACATCTTTGACCGGGAGGATTGGCCCGAAACGCTCTACCTGGCCAAGCACCTCTGCTCGATGAGCTACACGCTTGAGACGCCTTCGGCCCTGCCCATGGAGCAACGCATCGCTGCCCATGTGGAGGCGGTAAAAACCATGGCCCGGAAACTTGCCGACTTGCCTGAAGCTAACACCTAGGCCATCGTATCCGCTTCCCATGAGCACCATCTTGACCGAAACACCGACCCGCGCCGTCCAGGATCCCGAACTCCTCGCTCGACTGGCGGCCAAAGTCGGCACCCCGTTTTTCCTCTACGAAGCCGCCGTCCTCGACAACGCCATCGCGGACGTGAAAGCGATTACCGCTGGCGCCGGACTCCAAGCTCGGTACGCCATGAAGGCGAATTCCGCTCTGCCCGTGCTCCAGGCCATGCACGCCGCGGGCATCTGGATTGACGCCGTCTCAGCCAATGAATGCCGCCGGGCCGTCCGCGCCGGCTTTGAGCGCGGTCATCAGCCACCGGTTATCCTCTACACCGCCGACGTCTTCCGGGACGACTGGCGCGGTGCACTCGATGATCTGGGGCTCCTCCCCAACTTAGGCTCACCCGGCATGATCGAAGACCTGGTCGCCCTCGGCTACCAAGGGCCAATCGGCCTGCGGGTCAATCCGGGCTTTGGCCACGGTCACGTCAACGCCTGCGATACCGGCGGCCCCAGCTCCAAGCACGGCATTTGGTTGGATGACCTCTTGGCCAGCGCCGAACAAGCCAAAAAGGCCAACCTGCCCGTGACGCTCTTGCACGCCCACGTGGGCAGCGGTCCGCAACAGGAAGAGCTTTGGGAAAATTTGGACAAGCTAGCTGGACGCCTCGCCGAACTCGCGGTCGAGCTCCCCGAACTTGAAGCCATCAGCCTGGGTGGTGGCCTGCCTTACGATTACCGCACGCACGAACCGCTCCAGCTTGAGCCTCTGGGTCAGTTACTGGAAAGAGCGCACACGAAGTTGTGCTCGGCCACGGGCCGCGCCTTGCGCTTGGAAATCGAACCCGGTCGTTACTATGTGGCGAGCGCCGGCAGCCTGATTGGCCGCGTCACGGACGTAAAGGAAACGCAGACCAACGAGAAGGGTTCTGGCGCGACGTTTGTGATGACCGACGCCGGATTCACGGATCTGATTCGCCCGGCCATGTACGGCTCTTACCATCAGATCGACATCCCGGCACGAGCCGGTGAGCCCACCCAGCCGTTGGCGGTCTCTGGCCCCCTCTGTGAATCCGGCGACCTCTTTACCCAGGGCGAAGGCGAAATGATCGCGCCGCAGGAAATGCCGCTCCCCCGGACCGGCGACCTGTTGGCGATTCGTGACGCGGGCGCTTACGGCTACACGATGAGTTCGAACTACAATTCGCTGGGCCGAGCCCCGCAGGTTTGGCTGGAAGCCGATGGCACCGCTCGGCTCATCTCCCGCCGCGAGACGCTCGATGACATCCTCGCCACCGAGTGTAGCGAGATTCTCTAGAGACTGTCCGCCTAGCTTTTCGGCTCGATCAATTCGACCAAGTCCGGCAAGCGCCGGGTGAAGATTTCTTGCGCCTGTTCGACGGTGTAGCCTCCCGGGACGACGACCTGCAGAATCTGCTGCCCAAGTTGACGCCGTCCTTCCAACGCGGCGCGAAGTCGGCCCCGGGCAGACCAATCGGACTTTTCCGCCGTCTCGCTCACCTGGTCTTCCCAAAGCGTGTGGAAGGTATGCATGACCTGCCCTTGCACCAGGAAGACGTAGTGCCGGAACGGAATTTCCACCCCGTTAGCCAAGTAGAGCCGTTCGTTTTGGGCGGAGAGAATCGAGGCCCCAGCTGCGGGGAGGCAGACGTCCGGCCGGTGCAAACGGGCAAGCTGAGCGGCATTCCGACCAGGCTCCCAGCGGAAAAAGTAAACCGCCCAAGGTCGCCCCGGCTCCTCGTTCCATTGGCCAGCTTGGGTGGCATCCGCACGAAGGATTTCCAGGGTCGTCTCGGGCAGTTCAATAGGTTGAAAGCCTGACGCCTGTTCCGGAAGTCGCAAAGCCCAGCGAGAAGTCTTCAGGTCGTCGCTTTCGTGCGAGCGGTACCAAAGCTCGGTCGCTCCTAAGCAGACGGCTAGCCAAGCGATGATCACTGCTGGCACCTTCCAAGAAGGAAACTGGAGCGGAGTCCGCTCGGAGGTTGGTCGAACTGGGACGGGCTCAAAAACCTGCCGATCCCGCCAAGCCCAGGCAAAGAGAGCCAGGATGACCAAGGAAACACCCAAGACGGAATAACCCGCCGTATCATGCCAGTCTTTGATCGCC
>CAWUJC010000588.1:0-2380 GCA_963922355.1 uncultured bacterium
CTCCTGGCCGGGGCGTCCAAGCCACACACTGCGGTGGTGGGGCGAGTCAAGGAGTTGAAGAGTTTCCACTCGATTAAAGACTACCCGGAGGCGGAGACTCTCCCCGGGTTGCTGCTCTTCCGCTTCGACGGCAGCATCGTTTTCTTTAACGCGGACTACTTTAAGGGTGAACTGAAGCACGCCATCCACGCGCAGAAGGAGCCGGTCCGCTGGGTGGTGCTGGACGCCGCGCCGATCAGTCTCGTGGACCTAACTGCGGTGACGAAACTCGACGAACTGCGCGAAGAGCTTGAGGAGGAGGGGATCACCTTTGGGATTGCCGGCTTGCGGCGCGAACCCTCCAAGTTGTTTCGCCGGTCCGGGATGTTCAAACGGATGGGGTCGAAGCAACTTTACCCCGGGCTCAAAGTTGCCGTGCGCTGTTACAAACAGCACCACGAGTGGGAAGCCTCGCTGAAGCAGCCAAAGGGATAGCGCTAGAGGCTGTCCGAAAATTCCCACGCGGCCCGCGTTGCGAGAGTTTTTGCGTTGTGGCTAGGAGAGAGGAAGGAGCAGGTATTTAATATACCTGTGACTGACGAATAACACCGCCACAACGCAAAAATGCCACAACCTCTTCGAGGCCAGTGCCTTTTGGTCGCAGGGCTTTGTTGCGCCTCAATCACCTATTGAATTCAATAGGCTCAATCGTTGCGCCTAGCCTTGCGGCCAAAATCCTACTGGCGCGGGCACGCGGGAATTTTCGGACAGCCTCTAAACTTTCTTGCGGCGCTTAGCCTTGGTTAGGGTCGTGCCCGTTTTCCATTCGCCTGGGATCAAGGTTGTGGCTTCGGTGGTGGCAGAGGAGCGTTCGTTGCGGTTGATTTGCGCGACGAGAAGATTAATGGCCGTACTCCCCACCACGTCGGGGCACTGGTCGATTCCGGCAAATTCCTTCTGTGCGGGCGCCCAGGCCAGCAAAGCGACACCGACATCTTGCGGAACGCGGAGGTTGTCTTGTTCGAGGTATTTGAGAACTTGTGGCGTGCAGGAGAGGATGGCGTCCAAGCGGTTGCGACGGATCCAATCCACAGCTCCCACGCCATCGAACTCGGGGAAAAGGAACACGCTATCTTGCAGGCGCTCAAAGTTGTTGAGCCCGAACATGGCTTGGAGAAAAGGAGCGGAGAAATGGCCGTCCACGCGCTCATCCCCGTCCGCGTGCTGGTAGAGGCCGATGCGGCGGTAACCGAGGGCGAGCATTTTTTCTACGGCCAGCTTGGTGTTACGGAATTGATCCGGGACCACGCGGTAAGCATGTCCCTTCACATGGGCTGAATAGCCAATCGCCACGGTGGCAAAGCGGTCGGCGTTGAAGTGGATGTCGTGCGGGAGCCGGTCCGTCATCGGGACAATCACGCCCTGGATTGCGCGGTACTGAAGGATTTTCTCGAGGCGTTTGCCGCCGCGGGCGGTGTTCTCAAAGGGGAAGCGCTCGATGCGGTAGCCCATCGTCTTGGCCTGCCTCTCCAGCCCCTCCAGGAGGAGTTGGGAATATTCGTAAGACTGCATGTAGTCGAGCGCGCCCTCGAAGTCCAGCAGCGCCAACGGCGTGGCGGAGGGCGAGACGTTGCCGCGCCGGATGTGCGACATGAGCGCATTGACCATGGCGTTGGGCTGGTAGCCCATTTTCTCGGCGGTGCGGAGAATGCGCTGCCGGGTTTTGTCCGAGACATGGGGGCTGCCTTTGAAAGCATGAGAGACCGCCGCGGTGGAAACGCCGGCGGCTTCCGCAATTTGGCGATGCGTGACAGTGGGCATGAGCATGACCCCTACAGGGTACGAAGAAAGGTAAGGCCGCCTCAAGGAATGTCAACGCGCTTACATAATATGGCTTCGTCGCGCATGGCCCAGTTTTCGTAGGTTGCTGGCAGTTCGGCTGATGCCGCAATCCAACCTCAACTCAACCTCGGAGACGATGAAAAACACCTTGATCACCACCTTACTCTCTTTGGCCGCCTTAACCGGGACCTCTTACGCGAACCCTCTGATTTATGAACCCTTTGACTACGGATTGGGCTCTTCGTTAACAGGCCAAAATGGTGGATTCGGACAATGGACCGAAGGTTGGACCGTGGATACCTTAGGCAATGGTTTTACCGTCATTGCTGCGCCGAGCAATCCTCCGAGTGGTAGCTACACAACGGAAGGCTTGAGAGTTCAAAAGCAGGGGGGCGGCCCTGACACCGGAACACTTTACAGCCGAAGTTTTGCTTCGCAGACATTTGCCGACGGCGATCGCCTTTGGTTTAGTTTCCAGGTAAGTGGCGCAGCGGATAGCGGAACCAATGCCGCGTTTTTCTTCGAAGACGGGGCAACACAGTTGGTCTCAATCGGGAAT
>CAWUJC010000589.1:0-2368 GCA_963922355.1 uncultured bacterium
CGCGGCCTTCCGTCAACTTCCAGATGAGCCAACAATCAACCGTGCCGAACGCCAGCTCCCCGGCTTCGGCCCGGGCGCGAGCGCCGTCGACGTGGTCCAGCAGCCAGGAAATTTTGCTCGCGCTGAAATAGGGGTCAATGAGCAAACCGGTGCTCGCATGGATCATCGCTTCCAAATTCGCTTCTTCCCAATCCTCGCAGAGCGGCGCTGTCCGCCGGTCTTGCCAAACGATGGCCCGGTGGATTGGCTCACCAGTGGCGCGATCCCAAATCAAGGTCGTCTCGCGTTGGTTGGTGATGCCGATCCCAGCAAGGTCTGCTGCCCCAAGGGAAGCCTGAGCCATCGCCTCCTGCGCGACACTAAGCTGGCTCAACCAAATGTCCTCCGGCTCATGCTCCACCCAACCATCCGCCGGGTAGTGCTGGGTGAATTCGCGCTGGGCACTCGCCACCAAGCGACCGCCGTGATCAAAGACAATGGCGCGGGAACTCGTAGTGCCCTGGTCCAGGGCGAGGATGAATCGGCCGTCAGTGCTCATGCCTTCAACCTACTCGTGATCCGTGAGAATGGGCGAAAAATCTTGGATTAGTTTTGCTACGCAATCGCCACAACATTTCATCACTTTTTCTTATTGCAAGAATCATCTCATATCAGTATATCTAACACTATCACATGAGCTGGAACCAATACACCAACGGCCTGATCGACGACCATCACCAGATTCTCAGCGATTTGGGCGACTACCTGAACGGCCGGACCGACTCCCTGGATCTGGCCAAACTCAACCATTGCGCCTTGGACGATTGGCTGGGCGGAGCCGACATGGAACTCCAACAAATCCACGCCGACTTTCACGACTGCTGCGAAAGCGCCCTGCGCCTCGCCCGGTGTGGCCGCCTTGACGGCGCGCGCTCTCGCCTCAGCACGGCCTACCGCCTCTGCGGACGGCTTTCCCAACTTTTAAGCAAATTTGATCCCGTGGTTGCATGAACAACACCGAGTAAATGAGTAAGTAAGTGATCGTAGAGTAGAGGGTACGTGCCCGCTGTTGGTAGGGATCAAATCGGTCTGAGGGGGCCGACAAAACCAGCAGCGGGCTTTCTCTTTTTTCATGCCCGCTAGCCCGTCGATTCTTCCGTAAAATCGTATACAGTGGGGATCTTTGCCTTGATCCATTGCTTCAAAACCGGATAGCCATGCGCCGGGTCCAAGACCTCTCGCGGAATAAACATAAAGCCTCCAGACGGAATAAAGAGGATGATCATGTTGTCATCCAAAGCCGCTCGTTGAATGGCTTCCCACTTCAGAGTTCCCTCCGAATGTTTACTGACGACATGCATGTCATCAGCCTGCAAGATGAGCTTAACCTCTGAATTGTATCCCGGTAGCTTGCGGTAGCGGCGCATCGCCTGCCAAGAGCTAACATGACCGGTGAGAAAGAGCCCTGGCAAAAGCATGGTAAAGAGCACCAGAGCCAGGACGCCCTCCCATTGTACCTCTCGAGTCAGGAGTACATAGAGCCCTATTACCATCAGGGCCAACATGGCTGTAATGCAGAGACGCCCCTGCCCACTACGCCAATAGACCCGAAACCAAAGCCTGAGAGCTGGCCGATACGTGACCTCATCCATCCGGTACCGAGCCGTGATGGATGAAACTACCTCTTTCCCCATCACCTCCCCTACTTGCCAAACATCTCTTTCAGCGCCGCCTCGTTGGCTTGGCTGACGCCGCGTTCCGTGATCAAGCCCGTGACCAAACGAGCCGGCGTGACATCAAAGCCGAAGTTGGACGCCTTCGTCCCCGCCGGACAGAGGCGGATTTCCTGCGTGCAGGTGGATTGCTCGGAATCCGCCAAAAGCACCGCCGCCTCCTCCTGATCATCCTCGTTACCGTCCACGTACGTGGGGAAGACTGCGTCGGCCAGTGGGCTGTCGTAGGGGGAGTGGTTCGCCTGGTGGCTGTCCTTCACGCCGGTCATGTGCGTGACCTCACGCTCGGCGCGTTCCTCGATCGGGATTTCGGCCACGCCGTCGCGCACGGTCCAGTCGATCGTCGAGCTGGGCAGGCCCACGTAAAACGGCACGCCGTTATCCTGCGCAGCCAACGCCTTGAGGTACGTCCCAATCTTGTTGCAGACGTCCCCGGTGGACGTCACGCGGTCCGTCCCGACCAGGCAAAGGTCCACCAAGCCGTGCTGCATCAGATGGCCGCCCGCGTTATCGACAATCAACGTGTGGTTGACGCCACTTTGGCCCAGCTCCCAGGTGGTGAGACTGGCACCTTGGCTCCGCGGCCGGGTCTCGTCCACCCAGACGTGGAGCGGAAACTTCTCGCGCACAGAAAGATGCATCGGCGCGGTAGCGGT
>CAWUJC010000590.1:0-2366 GCA_963922355.1 uncultured bacterium
TTTCGCCGTCGAATTGGCAGTGGTCTTTTTGGCCATAGGAACCGTAACGTTTAGCGAAGGGCGGGACGAATGCCAACAAAAAAGCCGACTTTTTTCCGTCATACCCCTTAAAAATTCGGGTGAAAGGGTGGGGTTTCAAGAAACGACCAACTGGCTTGATCTTTCACAGTAATTTCTTTTATCGTCTTCATTCGGGAAATTGCGACGGCTCACCCCGATATTCCCCCACTGTGTCGATCCAACGAGAAGAACTCCAAGAGCTCCAGCGGCGTGCCGGAGTCCGGGCTAAAATCCTGCTCAGCTACACGCCGGAGAGGGGCTATGCCCTGCGCCAGTGCAACGGCATTGCCGCGCAGCTTTTCGGCATGGAAAAGCACGGCCTTTCGCAAGAGCCCGTCTATTGGGCCGACATGACCCGATCGCTCCACGACTACGTGAAGCTGATGGCCAAAAACCTCAACGGCAAACTGGAGCAGCAGTTGCCCTCCCTCGTCGTCGGTGATGAGGTGAAGACCAAGTACTTTGGCCGCCTCTACATCCACACCTCGCAAGACGCCGCGGGCGAGCCGGAAACCTGGCTCTTCATGTTCCTGCAAAACGCGGCCAACTGGTCCAGCGCCAACCAGGAAGGCCTCAATGCCCGCAAGCTGGAAACCATCGGCGAGTTGGCCAGCGGTGTCGCGCACGACTTTAACAACCTCATCATGGGCATCCAGGCCAACGCCGAGCGTCTCCTCTCCGCGCTCAACGCCGCGCCCGATCAAGCCCAACTCGTCATCAACATCATTCGCGCTTGCTCGGCGGGCTCCTCCTTGACTCGCAGCCTCCTCGGCTACGCCAAGCGCCAACCGCTGACTAAAGTCCAGTTTGATGCGGCGGAACTGATCAAAGACGTGGCCAACATCGCTAAGCTTTCCTTGAGTACGAAACACTCCATCGTGCTCGACGATGCCTTTACCGGCAACCACACCATTCCCGTCGTGGGTTGCTACTCCAGCCTGAGCCACTGCCTGATCAACCTGATTAAGAACGCCCGCGAAGCCATGCCCGACGGCGGCGAAGTCCGCCTCGCCTGGAGTGGCGACGAACATACCGCCTGTCTGGAAATCATCGACTCCGGCAACGGCATTACGCCGGAAGATCTGGAGAGTATCTTTGAGCCCTTCTACAGCACCAAGAAGCAAGGCACCGGCTTGGGCTTGGCCATGGTCCAAGGCATCATGAGCCAACACGAGGGCGAGGTCAAAATCGCGTCCCAACCCGGCGTCGGGACCGAGGTCGCCCTGGTCTGGCCGCGTTACGGCGCCGAGGGCGAAACCCATGCCCTGAAGCCCGCTACCGCCGAGCTGATCGAGAAAGCCGCCTCCGTCGGGGCCGTGGCCGCCATCACCAAGCAAGCCAAAGAGCTGAACGGAGAAAGCCATGGCGTGCATAACGACACCGCCTCCGTCAACGCTGGCCGCAAATCCACTAAACAGATTCTCAACGCCACCCAGCGAACCAAGATCAAACACCAGAAGGTGGCCATGATCATCGACGACGACGAGTTGGTCCGCGACGGCGTGGAAGGCCTCGTCCAACACTTGGGCTTCCAGACCGTCGCGTTCGAAGCGGCGGAGAAGGCCCTCGAATCGCTCAACGAAAAAAACATCCCCGACATCATCCTGGTCGACTTCAATATGCCAGGCATGGACGGCAGCGAGTTCATCCGCTACTGGTTCGAGAAGCTCCCCGCACTCTACCGGGAATACGGCACCCGCATCATTCTGATCAGCGGCTTCCCGCCCAGCCACTTCCAAGAGCTGACGGCGCGCTTCGCTTCTTCCAAGCTCAGCCTGCTGCAGAAGCCCTTCAGCATGGAGACCCTCTCTCGCAAAATTCAAGAGCCGGAGAAACCCCGTTCTGTGACGGGCCGGATTGCCGCCCCTATGCCCCGCGTCCGCAAGCCGATCAGCGCGACGAGAATCAAAGTTAAAGCGACCCCAAAAGCCTAGCAAACCGACAGGCTTGCTGCATTGACAAGGTGGCTGGTCTTACGGAGTATCAGGCCGTTATGACTTCAAGAGTCACTCTTCCTGTACTGGCCCTCGCCGTAAGTTTCTTTGCCCTTCCCACGCAAGCGGCCATCGTTCTTACCGGCAACTTCCAGACTGGGACCCCTACCCCCACCCTGGAAATCACCGAAGACATTGAGTTTGAGATCACCAACAGCAGCATTGTTGCTTTTTTGATTTTTGACCAGTGGACCATTTCTGACGGGCTGGGCGTTGCGGTTCAAGACAACCCGACCCAAAGTGTTTTTTATTCCCTCAACGGGAATCCGGATGCCTCCTTCGTGATCGGCAATCTGACGGATAATTTCACCT
>CAWUJC010000591.1:0-2365 GCA_963922355.1 uncultured bacterium
ACTCTACTTACTCAAACCTCTTAGTTTAAAAAATCACATCCAAATTGAGAAAAAAACCAAACGAGGCGATGGTACGCGGCAAAAGGTTCGAGCCTCGGGCAAGGGATTCTTACATCAAAAGGACGGGAATCAGTGTATCACCTCATTGCATCCAAAGTCTTGAATTTGAATGGATGAGAGCAAGTCTCGATGGTTTCTCAGAAAATCTGGATTCCGCTGTAGAAATCAAATGCGGAAAAAGTACCTATGCGGTTGTTAAGAAACACCGTGACGTACCAAGAAACTACTTTGGACAATTACAACACATCCTTGCCATCACAGGATTTGATAAGATGGACCTTTGGTGTTATAGCCCACCCAACTCTCCCATAAGACTCTCTGTAAATCGCAATGAGAGGTATATTGAAACGCTGATTAAGAGAGAAAAAGAGTTTTGGCAACGCGTACAAGACTCTAAGTAATCTTCCTTTACACCTAAAATAGTTCCGATGGAAAAGGTACAGCACAGCATCTGCTTGGCGAACTTTGCGGACTTAGCGCGAATCAAAATATCATCCCGATACTTATTGCGGCGGGCAAGGGACTGCCCGCCCTACCAAACTGAGCGATCTTCCACAAAACCTTCGTGCTCTTCGTGGCCTTTGTGAGAAACAAAAGCCTCTGCGGCCTTAGCGACCTCTGCGTGAAATGAAACCGTTTAGGAAGACGGCGCAGGCAGATCCTCTTCCTGGCTCCAGAGCGGGAGAGGGTCGTCGTACTCGGCCCAGGCATCGGGGCCTTCTTCCATTTCCGCGTCGGTCAAGAGCGCGGCATCGAGCAACTCCTGGACCTCGGCCTCAAAACCGGCCTGACCAATCAGCACGAGTTCCTGGCGACGATCGCCAAAGGGCTCCTTCCAGTTGCGACGCAGCTCAGCGGCGGGATAGCCCGTGGTTGGGCGATTCTCCACCGGAACCGAGGCCCACCATTCGCCCGCGAGGCTGGCAGAGAAAATTGGCCCGGCCTGCGAAAGCCCGCCGACAAAGCGCATGCGACTCGCCAGCCAGAAAAAACCCTTGGCCCGGAGAACCGACATCGGCCAGTGGGCGCTGAAGGCTTCGTAAAAGCGCATTGGGTGAAAGGGTCGCCGCGCCTGGTACAGGTGGGCGCGCGCCACAGCCGGTGGGAGGATGTTGGTTTCCCCGGTCGGGCGGTGCATGCCCGCGCGCTCCATCGAAGGCGGGATGGCATCAAACGGTGCGGGAAGCGTCAGGAGTTCAATCGGCAGGCCGTCGCGGTCGGCGTCGGAGAAGAGGCAGACCGGATTGATCAGCCGGATGAAATCCTCGATTTTCTGCACTTCGTCTTCGTTCAGCTTGCTACCGTGCTGCAGCACGATCAGGCTGGCCCCGCGGGCGAGCGAGGCCTGCATCTTGGGAATGGCGTTGTGCAGCTTGGTCTCGCCTTCCAGGGCGGGGCGGACCAGCTCGTGGTAAACCTGTACGGCGTTGAGCGCGGTGATGACGTTATCGACCCGCGAAGCCAGCGGCATGTTGGCCAGCGCCAACTCGGCGGCGGGCAGCGTCTTCATCACGCTTTGCATGTCGACTCGCCCGCTCACTTCAATGTAAAGCCGCTCGAAGCGCCCGGCGTCGGCGGCGTCGCGTACGATGTCCGGCAGGGCTTCCTGCCAGCGGGGGTGGCCGGTGTCGTCCTGCACGCCCACGATGAGGTGATCTTCCCGCCCGACCGCGGTACAGAGACCACGTAAGCCGCGCTCGTCCATGTTGATGGCGGAGGAATCCATCACCACAAAGGCCAGGCTGCCGCCCTGGTGCTCGCAGATGATGTGCTGGAGAACGCTGGTCTTGCCCGCACCTAAAAAGCCGCAGACCAGCGTGATGGGCAGGCTGGTTTCGCGCAGTTCTTCGGGAAAATTCGGGGTACTCACGGGTAGCGGTCTAAGGATGCATGCTAACGAACAGGACGCCGGGCGCAACGCTCAATCCAGAGACTATCTGAATCCTCCTGGCGCGGGCATGTGGGAGGATTCAGATAGTCTCAAGGGCTCTCAAGTCCCGCGGCGTGGCAAACTTCAGCGCGGGCATGCTGCCCGGATCGAGCGACAGCCCCTTGGTTTGCCACAGCCAGTGAAACTTCGCTCCCAGCGCCTCCGGATGCATCAGGGTTTGCAACTGCCGCAGCGCACGGGCTTGATCCGGGAGCCCGTTGAGCAAGGTGGGCGCATCTGGATTGCCCGCATGGGCCGTGAGCAAGCCCGCCAGACTGCGTTGCTGGTCCAGCCAGGCCAGTGGTTCCAAGCCCAGCTCTTTTCCAACCCGCACCAAGTGGGAAAAGTTGACGTGACAGGAGATGTCCTGCTCGC
>CAWUJC010000592.1:0-2358 GCA_963922355.1 uncultured bacterium
TTCTTCTGGCCGTCCTGCTCCCACTGGTCGAGCTTTAAGCTGCCTTCAATGAAGACGGAGCGGCCCTTGGCCAGGAACTGCTTGCAGGTCTCAGCCTGGCGGCCCCACACCTCGATATCCACGTAGGTCACCTCTTCGCGGTTTTCACCGTCCTGGGTGCGGTACTGGCGGTTGATGGCGATACCGAGATCACCGACCGCGGTGCCTTTCGGCGTGTAACGCACATCGGGATCGCGGGTCAGGTTACCCATCAAGAAAACGCGGTTGAGGTCAGGCATGGTCGTCGGGAGGTTGGGGCTTGATCAGTTTTTCTTAGGCCGCCGCCGCTTCCTTCTTCGGCTCGGCCGCCTGGCCGTCGGTGCGAAGGTAGAACTGGCGGTAAATGGTTTCGTCGCTGTCAAACTTGTCGCGCAGGGTGGCGAGGCTTTCGCTCGCGAGTTCAAAGCGGACGTTGACGTAGATGCCGGCGTCCAATTCGCCCGCCACGCGCTCGAAGCGGCGCTTGTCCATCTTCTGCGTTCCGGTCACGGTGCCTTTGAGGCCTTTAATCGCTTTTTCAATCGCCTTGATGGCGTCGTCCTGGCCTTCATCCTTGCCGCCAAGATTCAGGATAAATAATCCGTCGTAGTTCATGTCGTGTTGTCTCTTTCTTAAAGTGTTCGTTACAGCTTAAAGGTGCTCCCCGGCTAGGCGCTAAGGGGAATCGGGAGAAGGTGCCGGATTTTCCCCCGCGAGGCCAGCATCTTCTGCATTTTCTTCCGGCGGGACGGGCTTGGACTTCCGATTGTAGCGGTTCATGGCGGTCTCCAGCCCCTCCTCCAGGCAAACGCCCAGTGCCTCGGCGCCGTCCGTGATCAACTGCCGATGGGCTTCCTCTTCGCCCTCCTCATACTTGGCGAGGACGAACTTCTCCAGGCTCCACATCGGCGGCATCGGCCCCACGCCACAGCGCATCCGAGCATACTTGGGCCCACCGACGTGTTGCTCGACCGAGCGCAACCCGTTATGCCCACCCGCGCTACCTTGGGGCCGGAAGCGCAACGCCCCGAGCGGTAAAGCCACTTCATCCACCAGGACGAGCAGCTCTTCCACGCCCCATTTCTTCCAGTCGAGCCAGGCGCGGATCGCCGTGCCGCTCCGGTTCATGTAGGTGTGCGGCTTAAAGAGCAACGTGTCGCTGCCTTCCAGGCGCAGGACCTCACCCGGCCCACGCTTTTCTTCCTTAAACTCCACGCCAAGCTGCTCAGCGTAGCGGTCGAGGATTTCAAAACCAATGTTGTGGCGAGTGCGGTCGTAAACCTGTCCGGGATTTCCCAGACCAACCACCAGACGAAAAGCAGACATGAGAAAAAGCTATCAACGACTGTTCTGAACGTAAACGGGCAATGATCTGGCAAGCGGGGCAGTGTCACACTACCCCAACAAAAAAGGCACGCCCGGGAGCGTGCCTCTTTTTGCGGAGAAGGAAAAGATAGCTTAGGAGCCTTCTTCTTCCTTCTTTTCCTTGATCATTTCCGGCTCGGCCGAAGCATCGGCGGCGGGGGCGTCTTCCTCTTCGGAAACGCGCGGGGCAGCCACGCTGCAAATGGTCAGCTCGGGATCGTTGGTGATGGTGACGCCTTCCGGAGCGGCCACATCTTTCACGTGAATGAATTCCCCAATGTTGAGCCCAGAAACTTCCACGACGATCTTCTCGGGCAGATCCTTGGGCAAGCACTCGACTTCGAGCTCGCGGAGCACGACTTCCAGGCGGCCGCCGCCCTGCTTGACGCCCACCGGCTCACCGTGTTCGACCACCGGCACGTGGGCGGAAATCTTCTCGGTCTGGGAAACTTCGTGCAGGTCGATGTGCAGGATAGAATCGCTGAGCGGGCTGTGCTGCACTTCCTGGACCAGAGCCAGATGCGTGGCAGTGCCGGAAGCTTCTTCCAGCTCGAGGTTGATCAGCACTTGCTCGCTGGCCGCATGGTGCAGGGCCGAAGCGAGTTCTTCTTCGTTGATTTCAATAGCTTTGGGCGAAGACTTCTTGCCGTAGATGATGCCGGGGACGTTACCGGCGCGGCGAACCTTCTTCACGGCACGACCACCCACCTGGGTGCGAGTCTTGCCTTTAAGGGTCAGGGCGTTGGACATATCAGTAAAACGGGTACGGGTTGAGATTTTGCGAGCCGGTAAGGAAACGCTACCCGGCGAAAAATGTCAAGCGCCCTGGTAGAAGTTTTGCAGAAGATAAATACTCGCTTGCTTTTGAAACCCAAGCGGGCACCATTTCCCTGCCAATCAACCACTATTTTACCATGACCCAAGACGACTTTTGGAAACTGATGGACGGCCTCCCAGCCGAAGACGCCGTTGATG
>CAWUJC010000593.1:0-2354 GCA_963922355.1 uncultured bacterium
CTTGGCGGACCATGAACTCGACGCCGTGCAAGATCAGGTCTTCGACATCGTCATCCTCCCTGGTGGGATTGAAGGGACAGCCAACTTAAAAGCTGACGAGCGCGTGCGGGACATCCTCAGCGCGCAAAAGGCCTCCAACCGCTACGTCGCCGCCATCTGTGCGGCGCCCACTGCATTGGAAGCGCATGGCCTCCTCCGCCGGGAGGAACGCTACACCTGCCATCCGGGTGCCCGCCAGGACATGCCCACGGAGACCCTTTCGGACGAGCGCGTCGTCGTGGAAGGAAAGTTGATCACCAGCCAAGCCGCCGGCACGGCGATGGAGTTTGCCTACGCCATCGTGCGGGAGCTGCTCGGGAACGAGAAAGTCCGGGAAGTCGACGCCGGGGTACTCGCCCCGGTCGGCGAGCCCGAGTTCAGTTAACCCAGTTTATTTACTCAGTTAGCTAAGCGGCAGCTCTCCTAAGCGCTCCCCGGGAGAGACTGCTTCAAACCCCGCTCAAAACTCATGGGCATCAAGCCGAGGTCACGGCCCAACGGATTGGGATCGCCAACATTGTCTTCTTCCAACATGGCCAGTTGCTGGGAGAAGCGTAACGGCCGAGGCAAGGCGTTATCACCCGCCACGCCTAGCCAACGCAAAGGCGGCATGGGCACATAAAACAGAATCCAGTGCTTGGAAGCAAAGACCAAGAAGAGAGCGCTGAACCAGAGGAAAAGCAGCGTGAAAAAGACAATCTCGTTGATCCAGCCGGTGAGCCCCACGGCAATGAGGACAAACGGCAGCACGGGAATCAGAACGAGGCTGATCGACCGCACGGCAGCTTGAACCGGCAAGTGCTCGATCACGCAGGAGCTGCCCAAGTGCTCCATCACGGTCGAAAAAAATTCTTTCCAGGTCATGGCCTCGGGCCCGACCACATCGTAGGTCTTGCCAATGGTCTTGGCCGCGACCAGAGAACGCACCGCCGCTTCTGCCACGTCATGCACAAAGACCGGCTGGACCTGGCTCTCACCACCGCCCGGGAGGGGCTGCAGCTTGGCTCGCAGCCAACTAAAAGGCGGGCGAAAGAACGTCATCATCGCCCGGATGAGGTGGTCATTCGGGCCGTAAATCAACGAGGGGCGGAGGATGGTGTAATCCAAGCCACTCTCACGCACCGCCTGCTCGCCCTCGTATTTGGACGAGTGATAACGCGAGGCCGCATGCGCACGCGTCCCGAGCGCGCTGACCATCACGATACGCTTCACGCCGTGGGTCTTGGCGGCTTTGACCACGTTCTTCGTCCCGTCGGCGTGGATCATCTCAAAGGTCACTTTACTCGTTTCGGCAATGATGCCCACCAAGTGCACGACGGCCGTCACGCCATCCATGGCGCGGTTGAGGCTGGCCGGATCGGTGACGTCACCCGCGGCTAGTTCGATCCCAGGATCGCTCTCCAGAAAGTGCCCATGCGAAAGCTTACGGGTCAGCACCCGCACGCGATGGCCCACTTCTCGTAAACGCTGGACGACTTCTCGCCCCACAAATCCCGTTCCGCCTGTCACCAAAATCATCTCGCTACTTCCTCTCGTTGTACACGTCGCTGCTGTTTTGAAGGAACCTACGCCAGGAACGTCCAAGGGGAAGCAGTTTTTCCTCGGAGGGCTGAATAAATCACTCCGTCATTGCGGAGCCCCCGGGGTCTGATAACGTACCCTCTCATATGAAGCGACTCGTTGTTTTCTTTTCCCTCCTGGTGGCGGCCGCCTTCCTCGCCACTCCCTCCCTCCAGGCCCAGAACGGCTTGGCTACCATGCCACAGGCCGAGCAGTATTTGAACGATCAGGCCAAAGGCAACCTGATCAAAATCATCGGCCCCAAGAACAAGGACGGCGGGATGACTCCGGAGGTCTGGCAGTACGTCTTCTACGATCCGTTCGCCAGCAACAAGGGGCGTTACGTCCAAATCCTGCAAGGCAAAATTCTGTTAGAATTAACTGACCGCTTCGTGGAGACCGATCGCGGCCGCCTCCTGGCTTATAAGGAAGAAGAAGTGCTCCCCGGGGGCCTGAATATTGACTCCGACGCCGCGTTGCAAGCGGCCATCCAGGCCGGCAATTTGGGTAGCTTCAAGCTGAGCGGAGCTGATTACGAACTCGTCCTGGACAAGAAGCTGGGACCGATCTGGATCATCAACCTCTACGGTCCGTTTAAGGGCAAAGAAGTGAAAGCCGCCACGGCCCGCGTCCGCGCCACGGACGGTAAGGTCGTCGCCTTCAAGCTGCTAGAAGAGAACCTGAGCGACCAAAAGGTAGAACCTGGCACCAAGCGCTAAGCGCCACCCTTGCCCAATCCTGACATGATGGCCGTC
>CAWUJC010000594.1:0-2343 GCA_963922355.1 uncultured bacterium
GACGATCAATTCGATTTTCCATAAAGCGAGGCGCCTATGATGCGCAAGCCTTCCAGAGTGAGTAAAGGATTTACGGCGGTGACTTGCGACAAGCCTTGGACCATGTCCTTCCCCTGCCCGCCCGTGATGATCAATTTAATCCGACGGACACCAAGCTCTCGTTTAATCTCGGCGAGCATTTCTTTGATAAAGCCCCGATAGGCGACGTAGCACCCGCTCTGAATAGCCGCCTGCGTACTCTTGGCAATCGCCCTCGTGGGCTTCTTCCATTCCGTGCCAGACAGCATGGCAAGCCCTTGCGTCAATGAGCCCAGCATCAGGTTTCTTCCCGGGACAAGAGCCCCGCCACAAAAAGCCCCGTCCCGATTGATAACTTCGACGTCCAAAGCGGTGCCAAAATCCATTACCACCACCGGCGCACCATAAAGGGTTTTCGCCGCCACGGCATTCGCCAAGCGGTCCGCTCCCAGCCCCTCAGGCTTGGGATAATCAAACGCCAAGCCGGGAACATTTCGGCCCTTCACGCTAAAAAAGTCGCCCTTCCAGGCGGTCTCTAGCTGCATGGTTTTTGCCGGCATCACACTAGCCAAGACCAGTGGTCTCGTCCGATCCTTCGGTAGAAACTTAATGAGACTCCGTTGATCAAGAGAGGCCGTCTCGATGACTTGTATCCGTCCGAGCTTGCCGTGGCGAACCGCCGCAAGCTTAGTACGAGTATTCCCCACATCCATCACCCAGTAGGTCGGGTGTGGCGTTGCCCGGCCCGCCATCAAGCCACCTCCACCCAAACGTTCATCAGCTCACCATCCTGCGCTTCTACCTTCACCGTCATGGGCCGACAGCAAACGCTGCAGTCTTCAATGTACTGGGCCGTGCTCTCGGTCGTGTCGACCAGTAAGAGATGCGGCGCCCCGCAATGCGGGCATGCCACTTCCTTTTCGTTCATCATGTCCATGATTAACTCTTCTTCCCATCATTGGGCTGGTTCTTAACAAAGATACGCACATCCACGTCGCGCTGACCGATCAACTCTTGCGCCCGCAACAGAGCCTTGCGCGTGCTCAAATTCGGGTTGCTCGGTGCGGCGAGGAAGAAGTTCTTCCGGTCTAGCGTGTCGAACAGGCCGGAATTACGCACCACCTTGTAGACTTCGCTCGTCGCTCCGCTGATGAGCAAGTGCCGGTCATTCTTTTGGAGGAAGGCAATCAACTCCGACATCGCCATGACACTCGTCGCATCCAGATGTCGGGCATTACGCATGCGGAGAACCACCACCTTGATGCTGTCGTCCAGGCAGACGCGTCGGATTTGTTCGCGGAAGAGGTCGGCCGCGCCAAAGAAGAGTTCGCCTTCCACATGGATGATCGACACTGCCGGGTGATTCCGCTTCTGCGTGTCGTCGCGTTCGCCCAAATTGCCCTCTTCGTTAAAGGCATACTCCACTAAGTGTGGGCTACTTGCTTTGCGCAGGAATAGCGCGATGGACAAAGCCACCCCGAGGAAAATAGCCACATTAAGAGGTGCAAGCAGAGCCGCAATAAAGGTTAGCGAGAAAGTCGCCGCGTCTGAGCCGGTGGCGCTCATGGCGATGCGGATATCCTTGGGGCGGATCAGCGTGACGGCGGTCATCACCACCACGACCGCCAGCGAAGCAATCGGGATGTACTCCACGAACATGCCGAGGACGACGACAATCGTCAGGCAGATTAAGCCGCTAAAGATACCGGACATCGGCGACGTGGCCCCGCTGTCCGCATTGAGCGCCGAGCGCGTGAGCGAGCCGGAAGCGGGCATGCCAGACAGCAACCCAGTGGCGGTGTTGGCCGCGCCAAGCGAGAGCATTTCCTGGTTCACGTCAACGGTTTCGCCGTAACGGCTAGCCAGCGATTTGGCCATGAAGGTGTTCTCAATCGTGGCCAGAAAGGCAATCGCACAAGCCCCGCCCAGCAACTGGCTGAACAGGGTGGGATCAAACGAAGGCAGCGAGATGGTAAATTCCGAGATGCTGACCGGATCTAACATCTGGACGCCGTAGTCGCGGAACGAAAGACCAATGTACTCCTCGAAATAGGCCAACACCGACATGATGGCCAAAGTCATCGCCACCCCCGGTAAGTGAGGGGCCCCATAGCGGAAGGCGATGAGGAGGCAGAAAGTCAGGAGTGAAACCAGCAGCGTCGCTTGATGCGTGTATTGAAGGTTAACGAGCGCATTCCAGACGGCGTTGTAGAAGAAGGCTCCTTCGAGCTTATCCACGCCAAGGACGTTGTGCAGCTGTTTAGAAATAATGAAGAGTGCCGCCCCGGTGATGTAGCCGATAATCACCGTCCGCGAAACGTATTG
>CAWUJC010000595.1:0-2340 GCA_963922355.1 uncultured bacterium
TTATCGCCGCTCAGTCCATCGGTGAGCCCGGTACTCAGTTGACGATGCGTACCTTCCACGTGGGTGGTATCGCCAGTCAGGCCCTCAAGCAGCCGCTAATCAAGGCCAAGAACGACGGTATCGTCCAGTACACCGATCTGCGCACCGTGCAGTCGACTGAAGGCACCCACATCGTACTGAACAAGAACGGTGCGGTCTCCATCCACGCCGACGATGGTCGCGAGCTGGAGAAGTACACCGTGGTCATCGGTTCGGCCATCTCCGTGCCGGAAGGCGGTAAGGTGAAGAAGGGCGAAACCTTCGTCCAGTGGGATCCGTACAATGTCTCCATTCTGACCGAGAAGACCGGTAAGGTGGAATTCCGCGACATCATCGAAGGCGTCACCATGAAGCTGGAGATGGACGAAGCGACCAAGCAGCGTCAGACGGTCATCATCGAGCACAAGGAAGATCTGCACCCGCAGATTGTGATCGTGGCCGACGGCGAAGTGGTGGCCAGCTACTCCATCCCGGCTGGCGCCCACGTCGAAGTGAAGGAAGGCGACAACGTGGAAGCCGGTCAGCGACTGGCCAAGACGCCGCGTAAGGTTGCCAAGACCAAGGACATCACCGGTGGTCTGCCGCGTGTGGCCGAGCTGTTTGAGGCTCGCCGCCCGAAGGACGCCGCCGAGATCGCCAAGATCGATGGTGTGGTTGAGATCGCGGGCAACGTCCGCGGCAAGAAGCGTCTCATCATTCGCGACGTCGACACCGGCGCCGAGGAAGAGCACCTCATTCCGCTGAACAAGCACCTCATCGTCTACAAGGGTGACTTGGTCAAGAAGGGCCAGCAGCTGACGGAAGGTCCGGTCGTCCCCCACGAAGTGCTGGAAGTCTGCGGACCGCAGGATCTGCAGGAATACCTCGTCAACGAAGTGCAGGAAGTCTACCGACTCCAGGGTGTGGAAATCAACGATAAGCACATTGAGATTATCGTGCGCCAGATGCTCAAGAAGGTGAAGATCACCGAGCCGGGTGACACCACGTTCCTCTGGGGTGAGCAGATCGACCGCTTAGCCTTCGAAGAAGAGAACCGCCAGACCGAAGCCAAGGGCGGTAAACCCGCCGAGGCGACACCGGTTCTGCTGGGTATCACCAAGGCCTCGCTGGAAACCGAGAGCTTCATCTCGGCCGCCAGCTTCCAGGACACCACCCGCGTCCTCACCGATGCGGCCACCCTGGGCAAGGTCGACCAGCTTCGCGGTTTCAAGGAAAACGTGATCATGGGTCACCTCATCCCGGCTGGTACTGGCTTCCATGGCCACCGCCTGATCAAGCTCGTCGAGTTGGGCGAGCAGGTTGGCGAGCCGCTGGTTTCCAATGAGGAAGAAGAAGATCCGCTCGCGCGCCAGCCGTACACCGAGGCGCTCGCCAGCTAGGCAGTCTTCTCATTTGTAAAAAATTCATCACGCCGGGAAGGGTAATCCTTCCCGGCGTTTTTGTATCTCTATGGGTACCAAGAGGTAGAAAAATCGCCGTTACAAGTTTATCGCTCTTTGGCGTCGCCCCTGGCTTTACAAGGCTCGGATATTGCCCTTTAATAATATGTCCTATGGCAGAGTCGAATATTAGTCATGCCGCCTATCTTTTGGTTGATGGAATTACGATTTACGAACTGTATCCGAACTCGACGCTGACGATTGGCCGACTGGAGCACAACACCGTGGTGCTGGATGATTACAAGGTCAGCCGCGAGCACGCTCTGCTAAAATTTACGGGGGAAGATTTTGTTCTGATCGATCTGGCCAGCACCCATGGCACGACCTACAATGACGACAAAGTGAACCAAGTTCGCTTTGGTTACGACGAGACTTTCCGCATCGTCAGTCACGAGCTTTTTGTCTGCAAAGATCGGCCAGAACTCCCCGAAAAGAACGAAGCGGGCTTTGTTTCCGTCGGCGGTGCTCGTTCCCTCGATCGCCGGGTCAAATTTTTCGGCGGCCTGAACGAATTTCCGCTGATCACCCTGGTCCAGTTCCTGGCGCAGGAAAAGCAGACGGGCTTGCTTATGCTGGAAGAAGGGCAGACCCCGGGACCGCGCATTTACTTCCAGGATGGCGATATCACATCCGTGGCGGACGGCGAGCGCCTGGGCGAGCTTCTCACCCGTCGCTTTCACGAAGAAAGCCTCTTCTTCTACTTCCATCACGAGACGTAATTCCCGGAGCGTACGATCCATCAACCCACCGCCAATTACCTGATCGACTTGGTGCACAAACACGACGAAGAGCAGTCCAGCGACATCAACAAGTCGACCCAGTCCATCACGCTTCCCGGCGATATTGCCCCCAAGCCTGTTAA
>CAWUJC010000596.1:0-2338 GCA_963922355.1 uncultured bacterium
CATGGCAGAACTCCGCCCGTACTTGGATCAGGAAGAGTGGGCGACCGAGTACGGCCAGCTTGAGTCCGAGCGCCAGCAGAAGAAGCTGGAAGTGGCCCAGCGCCGGGTAGAGCGTTACCCCAATGATTACCAGTACCACTTTGAACTCGGTGAGGCGTTTTACGAAAACGGGGACTACAAGGAAGCGCTCCGTCCGCTGCAGACCGGGATGAAGCAGCCGGCGGTTCGTTCGCGCGCACAAATGCTCATTGGCCTTTGCCACAAAGAACGCGGCATGCTCGATATGGCGCAAAAAACGTTGGAAGCAGCCAAGTCTGAGCTGCCGACCATGGACGAGTCGAAGAAAGAGATTGCCTATCACTTGGGCAAGGTCTTGATCGACCAGGGCCAGAAAGAATCCGGCATCAACGAAATGAAGGAGATTTACGAGGTCGACATGGGCTACCTGGATGTGGCCGAGATCGTGGAATCTTCTTACGAAAACGGCGACGCCTAACCAGCCATGGCCTTCGACCCCAGTCTCCAAGGCCGCGAAGTCGAGGTCATGACGGGCTTGGTCAACTGCCTGGCCGATGTCCACACGCCGCTGGATGCGCTGATGGTGATCGACAAGCTCCTGGAAGTAGACCCGGAGCAGCACAAGGCGAGGGAATTACGCCGCCGCATCCAAATGTGGCGTTACGACTTCGACTCGAAGATCAATAAACCCATCCTGGCTTTGAAGGTGCAATCCACGTTGGCCAAGGCAGACCCGGACCTGGACCCCAAGGCACGCTTGGACATCGCCGAGGCGGCGCTGGCCATTAACCCGTACCACCACAAAGCCAATGAGCTGCTGGCTGAAGCGGCTCGGCGTTTGAGCTGGGGGCCCGTGGTCGAGTTGGCGTATGAGACCTTGTGTTTCCGTTACCCGCACAACAAGGGGTATGCCATGGAACTCGCGCGGATTTATCAACTTCATCAGTCGACGGAGAAGGCCATCCGCCTCTACCAAGAGATGTTAGAGGAAGACCCGGATGACCTCGAAGCCGATGAAGCGCTGATGCGGTTGGAGCGAGACCTCGAAGAAGAGAAAGCCGCCAACCAAGACAGCGACGAGCCGAAGGAAATTCCGGACGACCGCACGATTACAGAGCTAGAGAAACAGCTCAAAGAACTGGAAGGCGAGCAGGAAAGCTTGCGGGAGGAAATGAACCGCATGTCTCGCATCGATGACTCGACTCGCCAAATGATGGCCGAGTTGGTCCAACGTGTGGATATGGCCCACCTGGATTTACTCGAAGCGGAAGCTTTACGCCATCCGGAGGACATGGAGATTGTCTACCACTTGGGGCAGGCACGAGAGAAAGTGGGGCTCTTCGAAGAAGCCTATCAGGCTTACGACAAGCTTTTGCTCGGCTCCAATGCGGAGGAGGAGGCGATGGTTTGTCTGGCGCGTTGTCTGATCAGCCGCAGCTATCAACAATATGCTTACGGGGTTTCCGAAAACGGTGGCGAGGACGAGGTCCAGGGCCACGACGCCCGCTTGTCGGCTTCGTTGCCTATTCTTGACGACACCACCCTTTCTCTTCGGTCATGATGGCGCAATTTTCTCGTCCTTGCTGGAGCGTTCTCGCTGGCGTGCTTCTCCTGAGCTTGATTAGCTCGGTGCAGGCCGCGTCCTCCGGCGTCAATCCGAACACCAAAAAGCTACTCGATGCCCTGATGCCTTACGCCGAGCGAGCCATCGGTCAGTCCGGTTCGATGGTGCCATTTGGTGGGGCCTTGAGCCCGGACGGGAAGATCCATTTTCTCCAGGCGGAGGCAAAGCAGAAAGTCGAGACGCCCGAACAGTTGAGAGATCTCCTCATCGGTAGCACCAAGGGCATGGTTCAGCCCAAAGGTTTCGTGGCGGCGGCGGTTCTCTCCGATACCGACGTGCGCAACCCGAAGACAAAGAAGCTGACCCGGGCGGTGCGGGCCGACTTGCGTTTCCGCAATGGCCAGACCGAGACGCTCTACATTCCGTTCCAGCAAAGCGACGGCGGGAAGTTGAGCTTTGGAGTCTCCTTTCCCCATGGCGGAAAGCTCTAGGGCGAACACGTCCTAGCTGGTGACTTTCCTTAGTTCGCAAGGGGCTTGACCTTGAGCCGTCGTCTCGCGCATAATCACCGCTCTTTTCCACCCATCCTGCACTGGTGGCGAAATGGCAGACGCGCTAGCTTCAGGTGCTAGTGGGGGTAACCCCGTGGAGGTTCGACTCCTCTCGACCGCATGATTTTTTTAGTCAGCTCTCGTCTTCCATAAAAGATCATGGGGATTCCGAGTACGGGCTTGCTTCCTTTAGATAGAAACATAC
>CAWUJC010000597.1:0-2337 GCA_963922355.1 uncultured bacterium
CCAGCGATGGTTGGAAGATTCGGATAGCCTCTAGCGCTTCTTACCAACGCCTTTAGGCGCTTGCCGCGGATGCCAGTTTTTCTTCGTGGCGGATATCCTTGGCCGTGAGCAGGTAGATCAGGTCTTCCGCAATGTGCTTGGCATGGTCGCCCACCCGCTCCAGGCGGTAACCGGTGTGCAGGAGCAAGGAGCCCACGCGAATAAATGAGGAGTCCTTCTCCATCTCGGCGTAAACCAGCTCGCAGAACTCTTTGAACATGACATTGAGATCACCGTCGCGCTTCATGATCGCGCGCAGGTCCTCTTCGGTCGTCTCTTCGTTAAAGTGAATGACGTCGGAAAGAAGAGCCAAGGCATGGTCACCCATCTTCGTGAGGAGATCGGCAATCTCAGGTTTAGGATTCAATTCGATATTGATGAAATCGCCGGCAATGCGCACGGCAATGTCGCCGATGCGTTCCAGGTCGGTCGTGATCATGCCAATCACGCGGGCGAGGCGCAGGTCGCGAGACAACGGTTTTTCGGTGATGATGAATTCGGTCACCTTTTGGTCGAGGTCCAGTTCCATCTGGTCAATTTCCAGATCGTTCTGGCGAACTTTCTCGGCCAGCTCACGGTCATTCGTCAGTAGGGAGTTGAGGGAGTCGCGGAAGGATGTTTCCGTCAGCTTGGCCATCTTGGAGATGTCTTCGCGCAGGTGACGGACTTTGCTATCGATGAGTTGTTCCATATGGAGCCTAAGATGGCGTTGTGATTCTGGAGAATCAATGGCCTTCGTCGCTGTCACTAGATTGTAACAATAAGCGGCGTCTTGACGGAAACTGTCCCTTCACCCGCCAGTTGGGGGCTCGATTTTTCGCTTCGCGCCAGAGGGGGATGCGGCTAGATTTTGCCCATGTCGACGATCCACCCCGTCATCGCCCTCGATGGAACCGCCGCCAGTGGTAAAAGCACGGTTGGGCGTGAGCTGGGGGCCCGCCTCGGTTTTACCTACGTCAACACGGGCGTGATGTATCGGGCCGTGACCTGGTGGCTTTTGCAGGCCAAGGTGCCGGTCGAGTCGCCAGAGGCGGTGACCGACGCGCTGGAGAAGGCGGACGTCCAGGTTTGGATCGAAGGCGGATCGGCCTGTTTGACGATCGATGGAGTCGACCCGTTGCCGCATACCCGGGAAGGGGTGGTGAACGATAACGTTTCCGCTGTTTCGGCCGTGCCCAAAGTACGGGAGCTTTTGGTGGCCCGCCAGCAGGGCTTGGCCGAGCAGGCACCATTGGTGATGGAAGGTCGCGACATCGGGACGGCGGTCTTCCCGGCCACGCCATACAAATACTATATTGATGCGGACCCGGAGATTCGTGCGGCCCGGAGACGTGCCCAAGGGGAAAGCGATGCCATCGCCAAGCGCGATAAGATCGACAGCACCCGAAAAGTATCACCGCTTACCGCCGCGGAAGATGCCCGCAAGATTGATTCAGGTAAGCTTAACGCCGAACAAATCGTCTCTCAAATTTTGGAAGAACTGGCCGAGAAAGGCCTGGAACCGGCTAAGGAAGCGTGGACGCTCCCGACGAACCTATGAGGCCCTTTTACCGCTTCGAGTACAAAGTCGTCGAATCGCTCACGCTCGGCGTTTGGCACACCCGCTTTACGGGGCGCGAACATGTTCCGCAGAAAGGCGGAGTGTTGGCCATCAGCAATCACGTTAGCTACCTGGACCCAACCACGGTTGCCTGGGCGATGGGCCGCGAAACGCAGTTCTTGGCGCGCAGCACGCTCTTCAAGCCACCGGTGATGGATAAGCTCTTGCCGATGTGCAACAGCCATCCGGTGAACCGCGATGCGGCGGACGTAAAGGGGCTGCGCCTCATCCTCAAGATGCTCAAAGACGGAGAGTTGGTGCTCATGTTTCCTGAAGGGACGCGCAGCACGGACGGTGGGCTTCAAACGGCGGAAACTGGTGCAGCGATGATCGCCTGCCGCGCCCAAGTGCCGATCCTACCCTGCCGCATTTTTGGCGCTTTCGATGCGTTCCCGAAAGGGCGCAAGTTTCCTGGCTATGCGCCGATGCGAGTGAAGATTGGGAAGCCGTTCCAGCCGCCTTCGGGCCGCCGCTTCACCAAAGAGCAGTACGAGGCGCTGGCCGCCCAGATGATGGAAGAAATCGGCAAGCTGGAGTAGGCAGTCAGTTCATTTGTTCACGCAGAGGCGCGGAATTGTCCGGGTTTGTTTTTTTCGCACAAAGGCCACAAAGAGCACGAAGGTTTTGTTTTACCGAATCAGTTGGTAGAGCGGGCAAAATTGGGTCCAGGCTCAGCCTGGATTACCGCGGCGGCATGT
>CAWUJC010000598.1:0-2333 GCA_963922355.1 uncultured bacterium
GCCATTGTTTGGTTGCCATCGTTGATTCCAGTTGCATTGGGTGTTGTCTATAAAAAAACACCAGGATGGAGTGGTTGGAGTACTGTGCTGGTTGGTTTGTCTGCGGCGGCACTGGCGAGTCACAGCTATTCTCCCGACCTAGTTCAGCGCTTTCTTGGTTACGCTGAGCCATTAAATGGTTATGAAAGTGCAGATGCGCAGTTCATCTTTATCTCACTCTTCGTACTTGTAGTGGGGGTGCTTTGGTTTTTCTTTACCTCGTTTTTCTATGGTGCCTCACCAGCGGAAGATAAGAAGCGAGTTGATGACTTGTTCAAGGATATGGAGACACCCATTCAATATGCTGGGGATGAAGATAACCAGGATGAGATGCAGTACTACTATGTGGGGATCATGTCGGCGGTGTTTGGCGGATTTGTTTTATTAGGAAGCTTCATTCCCAACCCGCTGTGGGGGAGAATGTGCTTTCTTTTTGTCGGAGGTTTTATCTTTGTCGTAGGTGCTCTTCTGCTTGGAAAAGCCCTTCTGATCAAGAGGGGGAATTGTAAATAAAGAATGTCATAAACGCCTTTAGAAGTGTGTTTCTCAAAAGGTATCTGTAAAATTTTGTTAT
Source organism: uncultured bacterium (assembly GCA_963922355.1). GTDB lineage: Bacteria > Verrucomicrobiota > Verrucomicrobiia > Methylacidiphilales > UBA1321 > CAWUJC01. The sequence goes on from CAWUJC010000598.1 coordinate 614, forward strand.
TAGATAGGTCACTGTCATGAAGGTTGTTGACTCGTACATAATTGTTGCCCGTTTTGTGCTTATTATCTTCTTTCTTGGGTTGGCCTCTAGTTGTCAGCCCAGAGAAGTCGAAGATGTAGAAACTGCTGACGAAAGGAACGATTCAAAAGAGGTAAAGCCTGCTCAGGATCGTGTGGTAGAGGTTTTGGCAATGAAGCCGGTCGGTTATTGGCCGGTGGATTCAGGTGAAGGCAACGTCTTAAAAGATCTCTCTGTTACCTCCAATAACGGAGAGATTGTCTACGTTCCTTGGGAGGAAGACCGCAAATTGCTGAACTTTTCAGGGGGCTACCAGTGGTTGCAGATCCCCGCCAATCCTGTTTACCAAACGGATTCTTTCAGCCTAGGAGGCTGGGTCTTTTTGCGTTCTGAAGTTGTGGGAAGCGGTTGGCCGAACCGCCAGGGTATGTTGTTCTTTGGCAACGAAGATTGGCTCAATCAAGTAGGCATACAATTATGTATCCGTAAACAGGAGCTCCTCGATGTTGTCAGTAATGGGAAAGAAGATGTGTTGCAGACACGCTTATGGGTCGATCGGCGAGGCGGAAAAATGATCCGGAAAGGCCTGGGTGAACCCTCCTTGCCTCTGGGGACCTGGCAACATCTTAGCTACACGTTTCAATCTCATGAAAACCAGCCTGGTCTTCCAGAGTCATTCAACCTCGCCAAGAGCGCAAAATTGACGGTTTCCAACCATGGGGGGCATTCTATCCGAAGTCCTCAAAATATGTTGGATGGGAAAAATGAAACGAATTGGATTATTTGGCCTGGAGCCGGGCCACGCCCCGATCACGAACAATGGTTTCAATTAAATTTTGAACAGGAAGTTACCCTTAACCGTATCCGATTAATCGGGCGTACGGGGCGAACCGATTACTTTATTGAGGGAAAGCTTAGTTTTAGTGATGGCACCACCATGGATGTCCCCAGCTTGGTCGAAGGATGGGATGTCATCTTCCCGACAAAGAATGTTACTTGGGTGCGTTTCGAAGCGAATCGTACGGTTGGACTCCGCCCGGGCTTAGCGGAGATCGGTGTCTACAAGGAAGCAGATGAGGTTTTTCTAGAAGAAGGGGTCTTGGAAAATCCAGTGATTGGGGACGGCGTTGTTGGGACGGGGACGTTGTATCTCAATGGACGCGCCCTCAAGAGTAAGGATGATATCGTGTATCGTCCTGCGAACCGTCCGCTCATGAGTGGAAATGATGCGTACTGGTGGCATCAAATTGCCGGCAAATCTGGTTCTCTGAATGGCACGGTCCGTGACTTGTATTGGTTTGATCGGGCGTTGTCTGAAGAAGAGGTCGCGCGTTTAGTTGAGCTAACCAAACCTGATGTCTCTCCCATAACAAAGGACGATACCTTTGTTGTCGGTGCCGTTCCTTTTAAGCATGACCAAGCGGGGGGGAGAGACATAACGTGGGAGGATTGGACGTCGCTGAGTGGGGTCGAGCGACGCGAGTTTTTGCAGAGACTTACAGAACGTGATGCGAAGTTCAAAATCCAGTATCAGGCTGATTTACAGTCGATCCTAAAGGAAAGTTTAATAGATCCTGAGACTCGTTTAGCTGCCGTACGCTTATTGATCAGCATGCCGCCTTCAACTGAGGTGGAAGCGATGAAGAAAGAAGCGTTAAGTCTTTGTCTTGAGACGCTCCAGAATGAGGAGGTGTCTACTCAG
>CAWUJC010000599.1:0-2333 GCA_963922355.1 uncultured bacterium
GTAGACGCGAGCGTTACGGTTGTTGAGGCGCGCGGCGCGGCGCCGGTTCTCGCCCAGCCCGCGGCCAAAGGTATAAATGGCCAGGAGAATGGCCACCACCTCGTAATACACGTGGCCGGTGCCCGTCACCGTACAAACCACTGAGGCAAAAAAAGCGCCAAAGATTCCCGCCAGGAAGAGTTGCTCGACCACCAGCCGACCAGAGCGCGCCGCTGCCCAGGCCTCGCGAGTGAGCGGCAGGCCAACCAAGAGAAAAACTACCACCGCGGCCCCGGCCAAAATTCCGTGCAGCAGCCAGCGGGTCGCCGGGTCCGTGGGCGAAAGGTTGACCGCCAGACCAAAAATCATCGACTGAGCGGAAACCACCGCCGCCAGCCCCAAGCGCAGCCATTGCAGGCCACGGGCACGGCTCTCCGCCGAAACGCCCCCGCCGTGACAACACGACGCCGGCGTCTGCACCTCGGGTACGCTGGAGCAGCAAGTCGACATAGAGCCAGAATGAGGCTCAAGAGTATGCGGTTTTCGGCGCAAACCGCGAGGCCAAAGCGTGTTGCACCACGAAGTATTAGCTGAGCTGCGACGACCGTTAGATTTGCTCAATTCATCGCCAACCTCTTTTCTCCACCCCCTAGACATGCTAGACATACACGATGCATTTTATCTTTCTCCTGTCGCTGGTTTGCGTCGTCGTTCTCCTGACGCTGCCGGTCTGGATCCGCTTCCCGGGCCTGACGCTGGGAGCGGGGCTCCTGCTGCTTGGCGTTGGTGTCGGCGTGATGGCGGGCTACAATTTTGTTTTCCCGAGTTGGAGTGAGCCGGAAAGCATCCAATATTTTGGGGCGTTGAGTTGCGCCTTTGGCGGCATGAGCCTGATCGCCCCTTCGGCCCTCATGCTTTCCCTGCGCCGCTATCAAGCCCGGCTCGACCACGCCCGCGCCGAGGATGCCGAAGGCAAGACCCCTGACCTGCCCGCCGTTTAACCGCCTCTTTCTGCCATGCTTTATCACGTCATCGCCGTCATCTTCGCCGTTCTGCTGATCGCCACCCTCCTGGCCCTGCCGCAGCGCTTCACTTGGCGCCGCCCCGGCTGGAAACAAGCCTGGGTTCACCCGTTGGCCATCTTCACCACCGGTGCCACGCTCGGCCTGCTCTGCAGTGGGGGGTTGGTGCCCAGCCACGGTGCCGGCATGGCGGTGCCTGATTGGCCCAACACTTTTGGCTACAACATGTTTCTCTTCCCCGTCAGCGGCTGGGTCAGCGGAATTTTTTACGAGCACACCCACCGGCTCTGGGCCTCCGGCGTCGGCCTACTGACCACTCTGCTCGCCTTTGGCATCGCCTGGAGCGATGACCGGCGCTGGATGCGCTGGCTCGGGCTCGGGGCCCTGGTCCTCGTCATCATTCAAGGCGTGATCGGTGGCTTACGGGTCACCGAGAACGCCAACTGGATCGGCATTTTCCACGGCGTGTTGGCTCAGGCTTTCTTCTGCCTGATTGGTTTTCTCACCCTCGCTACCTCCCGTTGGTGGAAAGAAACGGCGCAGCGCGAAACGGAAGCCGGTGCCCGCATCCCAGCCGGTTGGACCAAGCTTGGGGCCATCGCCGTCGCCCTCATTGTCGTGCAACTTTGCCTCGGCGCGACGATGCGGCACGCCCACATGGGCTTGGCCGTGCCGGACTTCCCCACCTCCTACGGTCAACTCGTTCCGCCGCTGGATGATGCGACGCTCGAAAAAATCAATGACGTCCGGCTGGTGGCGGGAGAAATTCCCACCACACGTACGCAAATTCTCATTCACACCTCCCACCGGGTGGGTGCCATTGTCGTCTTTGTTGCCGTGGTCATCGCGGTGGATCGGCTCCTCCGTCGGCGCAAAACCGTACCGAAGGAACTGCAACGCGGGGCTTGGTCCTGGCTGGTGCTCCTCGGCTTACAAATTCTTCTTGGCGCTTGGACCGTATGGAGCAACAAGGCTGCCGACATCGCCACCGTGCACCATGTGATTGGGGCGCTGATTCTCATTCTCGGCTTCATGCTCACCGCGATGGCGGGTCGCCTCCGCTGGTGCGAACTCCAAGCCAAGCCGCTACCGACCGATCACGCCAAGAATCCTGCTGCCGTGGCTGGTTAAGCCCGCTAGAGACTCCTTCGCTTTTCTCGTGCGAAAAACGGCGTATCCCGTACATTGCCCACATGCATGCGAAGGCGGTCGACTGGAATAAGCGCTACCAAGAGCACAACACGCCTTGGGATCACCACGCGCCTTCGCCCCCTCTCCAGGAAGTGCTGGACCTTCACCCCATCCAGGGCCGCGTTCTCGTCCCCGGTTGCG
>CAWUJC010000600.1:0-2324 GCA_963922355.1 uncultured bacterium
TAGGTTTTGCCGGGGAGGGCGGCGCGGGTGTTTCCGCCACGGCGTGCAGCGCTTCATCATCCGCTGGGGTGACCGGTTTGCGTTTCCGTGGGCGGACTTTTCTCGGCTTGGGTTTGGAGAGGGTCTCCAACCGGGAGGAGAGGTCTGTCAGGCGGGTCTGGATGGTTTCGAGTTCCCCCTGTAGGCGTTGGTGTTCGGCTTGGAGCCGGGCCAATTCTTCGCGCTGGTTCTCGGGCGTGTTTGCCACGTCGGAGCTAGGCTTTGGGTTTTCGGAACTCATGGGGGAGGGGGAGTGTGATCATCCAGGGTTGCGCCTCACTCGGCAATGCGGAACTTGAGCCCTCTTGCACTCTCTCGGTTGCGTTGTGCCGTTTCTTCCGCCATCGTTTAGACAAGGTTTTGCCCGTATGCTTTCTCCCTGCCTCAGCCTCTGGCTGGCGGTTCTTCCGCTGGCTCAGCCCGTTGCCACTCCGGCAACAAACCCGACGTACGGTCTGCCCTATGAGCTTGGGGTCGAGAAGCCGGAGCCCGAGGCCATTGCTGCGATGAGCAAGCTTTCGGCTCCTCCCGTCTACACACCCTGGCTGGGGGTGGACCCGATCTGGAATTTGGTCCAGGGCGCAGGCCTGCTTAATCAAACCATCACGGATTTGCGTCTGCGCCACCGGGGGCCGATCTCGGCCAGTGGCGGCGAGTATTTTGCCGAGCCGGTGGTCTTTGAGGTGCCCCACTTCTTTCAACACGACACCCGTTGGGCGAGTGAATCCCTGGGGACAACCAATTCCACCCTGGGGCGGGAAGGTTGCGCCGTGGCCTGCAGCGCCATGTTGCTCAATTTTTATGGGGCCGACACGGATCCGTCGCGGCTGAACCAGTTCTTGATCGCGCATCCGCGTGGCTACACCAAGAACGGTTGGCTGTGGTGGGAAGATGCGGCGGAGCTGACCGGGCAGGCCATTGTCCACGCTTACGAGAGCAAGCCGTCTTACCACCTCATTGATGCGAACCTCAAAGCGGGGAATCCGGTTATTGCCCGGGTGACTTTCCCTAGTGGGGTGACGCATTTCGTCATCATCGTGGGGAAGGAGGGCTACGACTACTTGGCTTCGGATCCCGGCATGGGCGGGCAAAAAGGTGTTTATCCGTTGCGTGAAATTGGCCTGCCGATCGACGGCCTGCGCTTCTACGTGCCAACTGGTCTGCCGGTGGAGCAACCGCCGGAAACGATCATCGCCACGGCCAAAGCCGTGAAGGATGATCAGGCGGCCAGCGCCGATCCTACGGAGGACGCGATGCCGCAGAAGCCGCTCGCCCCGGAGGCGCACACGGGTGGCGTCATTCCCTGAGCCGGTCGACCGTGGCCTTTCCCATTGCCGGGTGCGCTAGGTTGTGATGTGGTGATCTGATGGCGGCAGCTCCCTGGCAACTGTGGATCGATACGGGCGGTACCTTTACCGACTGCCTCGCCTTGTCTCCGTCGGGTGAGTGGGGGCGGATTAAGGTGCTCTCGAGTAGTTCGCTGCGCGGCACAGTTCTCAGCGTGAAGGGCGAGCGTGAGGTCGAGCTGAGCTTTCCGCTCGACGTGCCAGCCAAGTTTTTTGTCGGCATGCAAGTGCGTGTGCTGGGCGAGTCAGCGTCCACGCAGGTGGTGAGCCAAGGCGTTGCCCCCCTCAGCCTGACTTTGGAAGAGGCCTTGCCAGGATTACGGGCGGGCGTTTCGCTCGAGCTGCTCAGCGCGGAAGAGGCCCCCGTTTTGGCGGCGCGCTTGGCCAGCCAGACGCCGCACCAAGAGCCCCTCCCGCCGATCCATTTGCGGCTAGCGACGACCAAGGGGACCAACTCGCTGCTGGAAGAAAACGGGGCGCCCGTTCTGTTCTGCGTCACGGAAGGCTTTGGCGATTTATTGCGGATTGGGGATCAGCGGCGCCCGGATTTGTTTGCGCTGAATCCCGCTCGACCTGAGCCGCTCCACGCGGCCGTGTTGGAGGTGCCAGAGCGCTTGGAAGCCTCGGGGCGGGTTTTGCGTCCGCTGGATGAAACGAGGGTGCGTGAGCAGCTAAGCCAGGTGCCGGCGGGCTTAAGACAAGTGGCGGTCGTCGCGTTTTTGCACAGCGACGTGAACCCCGAGCACGAGCAAGCCATGGCGGGGTGGTTACGCGAAGCTGGTTTCGGTTACGTCGTCACCTCGTCGGAATTGGCGGCACGTATCAAGGTGGTGCCGCGGGCGGAGACCGCCTTGGTGGATGGTTACCTCGGCCCACTTTTGCAGGCCTACCTGGATGAGGTGGCCGAGAAGCTGGGGCCGCAGGGCGACCTCAAGGTAA
>CAWUJC010000601.1:0-2300 GCA_963922355.1 uncultured bacterium
GAAGTGACCGATTCGCTCATGAGCGGGAGTGGTTCCAGCGTCTTTGCCTTGGTCGAAAATAAAGAAACGCTCCCCGCCTTGGAGGAACGCTTCCACGCGGAATGCGGGGAAGCGCTCTTTAGCACGCCGTTTACCGTGCAGGCCTAGGACCGCAGATGAGCTTATAGCCCCAGCTTCTTGAAGGTGCTGTCGATGTGGGCGAAGTGGCGCTTGGTTGAGCACAGCTCATTGATTTCCGCTTCGCTCAGCGTCTTGGTGATGACGGCGGACTGCTTGAGGTGCCATTCCAGCGGTTGCTCGCCGCGCCAACAAGCCATGGCAGCAGCTTGCACCGCTTCGTAGGCGTCACGGCGGGCTAGTCCCTTGTCGGCCAGGGCAAGCAGAACGCTCTGCGAGTAGATCAGCCCCTTGGAGCTATCCAGGTTGCGCTTCATGTTTTCCTTGTAGACGACTTGGCCTTCCACCAGTGCGGTCGTTTTGGCCAGCATGTAGTCGAGGAGGACGGTAGAATCGGGCGCAATGACGCGTTCGACCGAGCTGTGGCTGATGTCGCGCTCGTGCCAGAGGGCCACGTTTTCCAAAGCCGCCAGGGCGTTTCCGCGCAGCACGCGAGCGAGGCCGGAGAGGCGCTCGCCGGTGATCGGGTTGCGCTTGTGGGGCATCGCGCTGGAGCCCTTCTGGCCTTTGGCGAAACGCTCTTCCACTTCCAGGACTTCGGTGCGTTGGAGGTGGCGGAACTCGGTGGCCCAGCGATCAATCGAAGAAGCGACGATGGCCAGCGTAGAGAAGTACTCGGCGTGGCGGTCGCGCTGGATGATCTGGGTGGAAAGGTTGGCCGCCTTGAGCTTGAGCTTACGGCAGACGTAAGCTTCGACCCGCGGGTCGAGGTGCGCGTGGGTGCCGACCGCGCCGGAGAGCTTGCCCACGGCAATTTGCTCGCGCGCAGCTTTGAGTCGCGTCTCGGCCCGGCCAAATTCGTCGTACATCAGCGCCATCTTCAAACCGTAGGTGATCGGCTCGGCGTGGATGCCGTGGCTGCGCCCCATCTGCGGGACGTACTTGTACTTGCGGGCCGCCTTGGCAATGGCCCGGCGCAGCACCTTCAGCTCTTTTAGCAGGATGTCCGCCGCATCGCGGAGTTGGAGGGCGAGCGTGGTGTCGAGCAGGTCTGAAGAAGTGAGGCCACGATGGATGAAGCGCCCGGGCGGGCCGACGTGGACGGCGACTTCTTCCAGGAAAGCGATCACGTCATGGTTGGTGCGCTCTTCGTTCTTCTGCACCTGGCGCAGGCGGTACTTGGCTTTTTGGCGAATGGTCTTGGCGGCACTTTTCGGAATGGCGCCAATCTGGGCCATGCCTTCGCAGGCCAGGATTTCAATTTCCAGCCAGCGGTCGAGCTTGGCTTCTTCGGTCCAAAGCGCCGCCATCTGCGGCCGGGAATAACGCGGAATCATAGGCCATCTGTTCTAGCGGGAAAGGCCGCGGGAACCAAACGGAAATGAAAAGAATGTGTTGATCATGCTGCCTGTCGCCAGCAGAGGGCCAGGGCGTTGGCGGCCGGGAAGGGGCGATCATAGGTGAGGTCCTTCACCTCGTGCCACGTGGCTTCGGCCCAATTATTCGTGACGTCGAGGCGGCGGAGAAAAGCAACCTGGGTGAAGAAGCTCGGTTGGCCAAGGGCAGCCTGTTCGATCTCGGCGCGAAACGGCGTCTCCACACCAAGCGGAAGGGTGGCGAAGAGCTCCCCGCCGGCCGCCAGCAGATTTGCCAGATTGAGTTGCGCCCGCTGCACATGGGCGGCGCGTATGGCCGGATCGGGCTCGCCTTCACCGACGTGCTCCAGGGTTGAGATGGCTAGGATAGCGTGGTAGCGGCGTGAAGGCTCAGCAGGCTGGTAGGTGGCGATGTCTTGGTTGATCACGCTGTGGGCCTGCTCGTAAAGATCGACGACCTCATGCTCCACCGAACCGTAATGCGAGAGCACGTTACCGACCTCCAGAACGTGGCCTCCGGGGTGCTGGCGCTTTCTTTCTTCTAACCAAGCACGAGCGAGGGGGATTTCCACGGTGCGTTCAGCCAACCAGGTGTGGTTGTAGCGATGGAGAAAGTAGGGGTGCTCCTTACCTTTAAAGTGGAAGGTGGTTTCCTGGCCGGGGAGCTTACCAGAAGCGTAAAAGGCGGTGGCTTGCCGGGCATGAATCCCACCCTGGCGGGCCAGCAAGTTTGCGATGCGGGCTAGGCGGGAAAGCATCTAGCGGGACTCTCGTCGGCAGGTCTGAGGGAACAAGGCGAGTAGCGTG
>CAWUJC010000602.1:0-2298 GCA_963922355.1 uncultured bacterium
GTCGATGACTCCATCGTCGACGTGGAGAACGTCTTCCGCCGTCTGCGAGAAAACCGCCAACGAGCTGAACCGCGAGCCACCTTGACCGTGGTCTTTGAAGCTTCGAAGGAAATCCGCAACTCGATTGTCTTCGCCACGATCATCGTCGTCTTGGTCTTCCTACCGCTCTTCGCCATGGGCGGCATTGAAGGCCGAATCTTTGCTCCGCTGGGTATTGCCTACATCATATCGATCCTGGCCAGTCTGCTGGTTTCCCTGACGGTCACCCCAGTGCTCTGCTCCTATCTGCTGCCGAGCCTCCGGCAAATGAGCCAGGGGGCAGATTCCTGGCTGGTGCGCAAGATCAAGGCTTGGGAAGCCGGACTTTTAGCGTGGGCTTTCCCTCGCATCGCATTCGTCTTTGGGGGAGTCGCTCTTTTGTTTCTTCTCGCTGTTCTTTGTGTCCCGTTCCTCGGGCGCGAATTCCTTCCCACCTTCAATGAAGGGAGCCTGACCATCAACGTGATTTCGCCGCCCGGGACCTCCTTGCCAGAGAGCAACCGCATCGCCACCGTCGCCGAGCGCGCCATCCTTTCCGTTCCGGAAACGATTTCCACTGGGCGACGTACCGGGCGCGCCGAGCAAGATGAACACGCTCTTGAAGTCTACAGCACAGAGATAGAAACTGAGCTACGCACCTCGGATCGCAGCCGGGCCGAAATCCTGCGTGAGATCCGGGCAAAGCTCCGTGAGATTCCCGGTATCGGTGTCAGTATTGGCCAACCTATCTCACACCGTATTGACCACATGCTTTCTGGTGTTCGCGCCCAAGTGGCCGTGAAGATCTTTGGCGATAACCTCGCGGTCCTGCGAGAAACCGCGGCCAAAGTGAAGAGCGCCATGGCTCAAGTTCCCGGTGTGGTAGATCTTGCCATCGAGAAGCAGACGCTTATTCCGCAGATTCACATTCAGATCAATCGCGACAAGGCGCGGCAGTATGGCTTGCGGGTTGGTGACGTGGCAGATTTTAGTGAGCTGGCGCTCCATGGACGAGAAGTTGCTCAAGTGCTCGAAGGCCAACGGGTCTACAGCATGGTGCTCCGCTTAGATGACAGCGTGCGGGAAGATATCGAGCACCTCCGGGATTTACACCTTAGTCTGAGCGACGAAGACATCCCGTTGCGCTTAGTCGCTGACGTGGAAGAGGCCAAGGGGCCTAACCTGATCAATCGCGAAAATGCGCAACGCCGCATCGTCGTCCAGGCTAATATTGATCAGCGCGATTTGGTCGGAACCGTGGAAGCCATTCAGCAGAAAGTGGCGGAAGAGGTCACACTTCCGTCTGGTTACTTCCTCACGTACGGAGGTCAGTTTGAAAGCCAGGTCTCCGCTTCTCGTCACCTTGCCTTACTCAGCCTGATATCTTTTGGTGGTATGTTCCTGGTGCTTTATGGGCACTTCCGTAGTGCAGTCTTGGCGTTGCAGATCATGGTCATTATTCCATTGGCCTTCATCGGAGCCGTTGCCGGCGTCCTCGCTACCGGCGGAGTGTTTTCCATCGCCTCCCTCGTCGGTTTTGTCACCTTGACGGGCATTGCCGCACGCAACGGCATCATGATGTTGTCGCACTATCTCCACCTCATGCAATTTGAGGGAGAAAAGTTCAACCGGGCCATGGTTGTGCGCGGCACTCAGGAACGGCTTGTCCCCGTTCTGATGACCGCGCTCACCGCCATGTTGGCCCTGATGCCGCTGGTGATCGCGGCAGGTGAGCCGGGCAAAGAAATCCTTCATCCAGTTGCCGTGGTCATCTTTGCCGGGCTTTTTTCCAGTACGGCTCTCGATCTTATCGTCACCCCGCTACTGTTTTACACGTTCTCCCGCAAAACCATCACCCGATTAATCCCTCAAGCTGTACCCGACAATGAAGTTGGGTAGAGTAGAATTAGACCAACATCCCATGAAACATCAGCTTCTTCCTCTTGTTGTTTTCACCTTCCTGGCTTTCGCTCAATCTAACTGGGCGGGCGGCTCGCACAGCCATGGCCATTCTCACGGCAAACTACCGGAGGTTCCTCAAACCGTGCCAGGTGCCTGGCAGACAATCCAAGACAAGGTGGCGAAGATCGAAAAGGCCAACGCGAAGAAAGACTTTAAGACCATCCATTCCGCGGAACCTTACGTCCAAGCGGGAATCAAGGTGCTCCAAACTAAGAGTACTATGGTGGAGTCAGCAAACCGTAAGCGTTTGCAGGGCGCCCTCAAACAGGCCTCCAAGGCGGGCCATCATCTCCATCATGCCGCAGATCATGGAAGCCA
>CAWUJC010000603.1:0-2297 GCA_963922355.1 uncultured bacterium
ACTCCTACCAAGCGGATTCCTTTAAGCGATGCTTCAAGCTTTGCCGTGGGTGACTTCGTCCAAATCGAATGGGAGTTAACCGACGATTGGATTCAACTCCCCCAGCAAACCACGTATTGGGGCGTCGGCACCGGCTATTATCCAGATTTCGCCCGCTACCAACGCGAGGTGACGGCCGTCAACACCGCCGAAAATTGGATCGAAGTGGATAGCCCAACTCGCTACACGATTCGTACCGCCGACAACGGACTGGTTCGGAAAATATTCAACCGAATGAGTCAGTCCGGCATCGAGGGCATCTCAATCGGAAACGTCCAGCACCCGGGGACCACGTGGGGCGAGAGCGATTACACTCAAGCCGGAACCGCCGCTTACGAAGCGCACGGCACCTGGTTAGTCGACTTCCAGCGTTGCTACGACAGTTGGGCCGTGGATGTTAAGAGCTTTCAAGCCGACGGCAACACGACGACCTGCCACATGCTCTCCAACGGCATGCGCCTGAACAACTGCTTCCGCATGACGCTCCGCGACTGCGCCATGCAACGCGCCCAATACGGTGGTGGCGGCGGTAATGGCTACATGTTCCGCATTCAGCATTCCAACGATAACCTGATCCAGGATTGTCTCGCCTCTTTCTCTCGCCACGGCTTCGTCACGTCGCACGCCGGCAGTAACGGCAACGTCTTCCACCGCTGTGAGGACCAGACCACCAAGCGGGCAACGGGTCACACAGGCAGCTATGTGACGAGTGGGTCCGCCAGCGACAACCACATGTACTTCAGCCACTCGAATCTGTGGGACCAATGCCGCGCCTTCGATAGTTTCTGGGAGGCCCGCCACCGGAAAACCTTTGGCAACAACCACGGAATGACGTCCGCCCACGGCGTGTACTGGAACATGGCAGGAAGTGGCACCGCCTATGGGCACGTTGTGCGAACTGATCAAGGCCGTTATGGCTACGTCATTGGTACCAGCGGCGAGGTGAGCGGGGTGCAGAATGACAACCCGTCGACCTACAACACCGCACCACAGGATATCGTGGAAGGTGTGGGCCAAGGCAGAATGCTTGTTCCGCAATCCCTCTACCTGGATCAACTGGAAAGACGCCTTGGCTCGGAAGTCGAACTGCGCTTTACCGAGGGGGCAGCGACAGCTTCGACCCAATTGGCAGCCCTCCAGTTTGATGAGATCGGCGCGGCCGCTCCCCTTACCGCCGGTCTGGAAGTCACCGGCAGAGCAGCCCATCCGGGTGCGGCAGGCGGGACGCTTCAGGTCACGTTCGATGCGATGAAGAACACCTCTCTCGCTCCGATTTCACGCGGCGACAAACTCACGGATGGCCAGCTCGATCGCGATACCAATGGCCGGCTGGGCGTCACCGGCAACCCCAGCGGGGGAAACCTCAGCGGAAACGGCGTTAATCAGGAAGGCATCCAGCTTCGCATCGACACCACTAGCGGCATCGATGCGTCCACCGCCACCAAGCTTGAAAAAATTCGCGTCTCTGCGTTAGGCGTCGGCGAACGCTTTACTTTGGTCAACCTGAAGACGCGACAGCCTCAAGAGTTCGTCGGCACCACAGACGCTACCCAAGACGATGAATTCGATGTTTCGGAACTGGGCATCACCCTCCACGGCGGCCAATCGGCTCCCGTCGCCGCTCTTTATGTAACCGACAACTCTTCCTTCAGACTGAGTGGCATAAGCGTATCGATCGAAGCCGCCGAAGGGATTTTCCTCAGATCGACGGACTCCAGCGAGCCAGGATCGAGCTTATCCATCGAGTCCTTCTTAGATGCCAGCGGCACCGTCCTTAGCCCCGATCCTGCTTTTGATCTCTCGGGCTTTACGGACCTCCCCGAAGGAACCCTGAGCAGCCTCAAGCTCATCATGGATGCCTTTGCCGTAGTCCCGGTCGATGGCCTGCCGGACGTCCAACTGATTAACGGCAATATTGATCGAGACAGCACAGGAAGGATCGGGGTCGCCAACCCAGATTCTGGCAACAACGGCATTAATGAGTTCGAGGGCCTCCAATTTAGCCTGGATGCCCTGGACGGCATTGACCCCAACTATAAAGTCCAGATCGTCGGGATCATGGTCGAGTTCGTCAACAGCACCGAGTCGATGACCATCGTCAATCAGAACGACCCAGAGAAAAGTCTGTCGGTTGGGGGTAGCGAAACCGAATCGGACGTCACGATTGGAAGCGGCGAGACCCTCATCGATGTCACCGAACTGGACCTATCGACCAAGGTGGGCGAGTCCGGCACGGTCGGCACTCTCTATGGAAATGA
>CAWUJC010000604.1:0-2276 GCA_963922355.1 uncultured bacterium
CCTGGAGTAGCTTCTTCAGCTCTGGATTCAGGTCGTCCGGTAAATACTCATCACTGTTATATGGATTCGGGTCATTGACGTAGCCGGAAAGCGGATTAAAGAACCGCGCTACGGCGTTCCCCTTGATCAGCTCGGACTTCCCCTTCACCGCAATATCTGGGGCAGTTCCAGCGATCAGGTGAACGTTGAGGAACTGAGTATAAACCTTTTCTGTCACGCCCTGCTGCTCCACCTTGACGTTGGCTTTCTTTACGTGAGGCAGCTTGTTGTACTCATCCATGGCCCATTGGAGGCCCTCCCGGTAACCGGGCTCCAACTGCCAGTGAGCGAGGCGGACAATCTTCCGCTCTTCACCGTCCACACTCGACGACTGGTAGGCGTACAAGGAGATAAAATGGAAAATGCTGACCACATACATGGCCGCCAAAATCCCCAACGCGATCAGATTGGTGCTAAATTTCATGACTTGTCAGGCTGGGGCGCAGGTTCCTCAGTTTGCTCAACCGGAGCACTGTCCAGTTGGCCGCCCACCTTCAGGTAGGTCGGGCGTGGCGGAATTTCAATGTTCAGCTCCGGGTGCTTCTTGGCCAGCGCTTCGAGCCGAAGGCGAGCGAGCGTTCCGTGCGCGCTCCGAGGCGTCTCGGTGATGACGTCTTGGTACAGGGCAATGACTTTGTCGCGATCGCCAATTTTTTCGGCCAGCTGAGTCATGATCCAAAGGTCGTTATCCTTGCGAGCCGGGACCGCAAACCCGTGCTTGCGGGCTTCTTCATAGGCAGCCAATGAAGCCGCAGCGTCGAGGCGAAAACGGTCTTCCGCGTAGGCGATGGTCTGCCACATGGCCGCCGCCAATTCGTTGTCCGGATACGTAGCCAGGTAATCCGTCAGCAGCCGAATCCCCTTGCCCATGCTTTCCGGATCGTCATAGGCCTTCATGTACGTATTGGCGTAACGCAAAGCGGCCTCTGCCCCCAGGAAGGAGCCCACATTGGCATCCATGATCTTCTGATAAATGGCGCGAGCTTCATCCATCGCCTTGACATCACCCGGATAGTCTTCCAACTCGTGCAACCGGGCCAGCTCCATCAGGGCCAGCGTTTTGATGTTCGGGTCGCTCGCTTTCTCGACCAGCTCTTCGAACAAGAGAATTGATTTATCAATGTTATCTTGGACGACTGGCTGGCGGTAGCGGAAAGACGAAGCCAACCCGAAGGTTGCTTTCTGCCAAGCCTCGCTGCCAGTTGGTAGGGAAGCCGGAACCGGACGAAGCAACTCCAAAGCACCCGTGTAATTAAAGACCGCGATTTGCTCCAATCCATCTTGCAGGCGGCGTTGAGCTTCCTCCTCCGAGACGGTCGAAACGCTGGAGCTACAAGCTCCCAGAGTTCCCAAGGCCACGAAGGCGGCTCCAATAATCAGGCGACGTGAAACTTCCATATGACTTCTTTGACGTCTTTTAGACGTGAAAGTTTGTGATCATGCCGAAAGCTTTAATCCATGGCTAGGAGGAAATGGCAAAAAACGATGAAATTCGTTCCAGCTCTCATCATTATGTTTATGGATCAGGTTAACCTGTGCTTTTTCTGTCGGCCTGACTAGGCTACTTACGTGTCTGGCGAAGAGTTCCGCTACCTCGAGTACATCCTGGTCTTTATCGTGATCGGATTCATCTCTGGCTATGCTTCCGGGCTGTTTGGCATCGGCGGGGGCATTTTGCGTATTCCCATCTTCGTGCTGCTCTTCCCCCCCTTCGGTATTCACGGCAACATGGAGATGCACGTAGCTGCAGCGACATCGCTCGCATTAGCCGTCCCGGCCGGCGTCCTCGCCCTGCGAAAACAAATGGCGTTGGGTAATTTTGATCCCGCCTACTTTAAAAAATGGGCGGTTGGGCTTCTGGTCGGCGTCCTCCTCGGCATCTTTCTGGCCCCTTATGTGAGTTCCTTTTTCCTTAAAGTCCTCTTTGTTGTCTTCCTTATCGCCATGGCCATCTACTTTGGCCTAATTCCAGATAAGGTCTGTCTTCGTCAAGACCCACCGACGGGTGTGCTGCAATTCTTCCTCAGTGGCACCATTGGTGCCTACGTCGTCATGATCGGTATTGCGGGCGGTGCGGCTACGACGCCCTTAATGAAAGCTTGCTCCATGCCCTTAACCCGCGCCCTGGCCATCGGCTCGGGCACCAGCATGATTGTCTCCAGCCTCGGCACGGCCGGTGGTATTTGGAACGGCTGGGGCCTGCCAGACCGCCCAAGTTGGTCCCTCGGTTATGTAGA